>CAYLRW010000017.1:0-26908 GCA_964386405.1 uncultured Acidaminococcales bacterium
GCCAGCTGCTCAAAATAGTACTTGCCGACCATACCTGCATGATAAGCAGTACCGCAGGCAACAATAAAAATTTTATTGATATCAGCAAATTCTTCTGATGTCCAATTCAGCTCAGGGAATTCAATATGACTGCCGTCTTTGGCAACGCGGCCAGTCATAGTATCACGCATAGCTTTCGGCTGTTCATAAATTTCTTTCAGCATGAAGTGCTCAAAGCCGCCTTTTTCCGCTGCTTCTGCATTCCAGTTAACTTCAAATACTTTTTTGCTGATAGGAGTACCGTTAATATCCTGTACCCAGACAGCATCCTTTGTTACAGTTGCAATTTCGCCGTCATTCATTATATAAGTACGGCGTGTTTTAGCAATTATAGCCGGAATATCTGAAGCGATGAAATTTTCGCCATTACCCAAACCGATAACCAGCGGATTGTCTTTCTTCGTGCAAATTAGCTTATCAGGCTCATACGCACACATGAAAACCAATGAATATGATCCTTCAATCATACCCAAAACTTTTTTGACGGTTTCTTCAAAATTTCCATTATAGTTTTCTTCAAGTAAGTGTGCTACAACCTCAGAGTCTGTCTCAGAAAGAAAAACATGTCCTTTTTCCAAAAGGGCTTCTTTCAGAGCTAAATAGTTCTCAATGATACCATTATGAACAACAACAAAATCACCAGAGCTATTAGTATGCGGATGTGCGTTTCTGTCCGAAGGACGGCCATGAGTCGCCCAACGTGTATGACCAATACCGACAGTACCTACCGGCACATTGCCCACTAATTTCTGGCGCAGAGAATCCAGTCTGCCTACGCACTTTTCAACGCGAATCTTGCCTTTTTCGTATACCGCGATACCAGCAGAATCATAACCGCGATATTCCAATTTACTCATACCATCTAATAAAAATGGGGCAGCTTGTTTGTCCCCTATGTAACCGACAATCCCACACATGTGAGCGTCCTCCTAAATAATTATTGCCGTTTCTGCCACAGAATCTTTGTCCTCGTCGTTACCGACAAGTTTTGTTTTCTGCTTCCGGGTGCAGCCAACCGAGAGGCATCCGCTGACTATTCGATAAACCTCTCCCTCGTCTGCCGCATAAATTACCTGCGGCACCTGCGCTTTCGTCACCAAAGATTATTTCTTGCGTGCCTCCTTTTCACACACATAGTGCCGCAAGGATGGCTTTCCCCGCGGCACGACTTTATGACTCATTTATCATACTATAAACATTGCTTATGGTCAAGATACGCTAATTGGGCACCATAGGCGATATAGTATATGTTATTTTAAGCTAGCTCTTTTGTAACAACTTCTGCAATATTGGCAGCAATAGTTTCCAATTGGGCCTGGTCCGGTCCTTCTGCCATGATACGAATCAAAGGCTCTGTTCCGGATGCTCTGACCAGAATCTGTCCGTTATCGCCCAGTACATTCTCATAATAATTTACAATTTCTTTAATCTTTTCTTTCTCTTCCCAGCCTTGCTTGTCAGCAACACGAACATTTAGAAGTATTTGAGGGTATTTCTTCATCAGTGCGCCCATTTCAGACAGTGGCAGATTATTACGAACTACAGCACCTAATAGTCTGACAGCCGTCAGGATACCATCGCCTGTTCTGGAAAATTCAGAGAAAATTATATGACCAGACTGCTCACCACCCAATTGATAGCCGCTTTTGATCATCTCTTCCAAAACATAGCGGTCGCCTACCTTTGTTTTAACACAGCTGCCGCCATGCTCCTTCATAGCTTTATGCAGGCCAACATTACTCATAACAGTAGTAACAAGAACATTTTGGCTTAATTTGTTCTTTTTCATTAATTCCAAAGCACAAATAAGCATAATCTGGTCACCATCCAGCACCTCACCATTTTCATCAACTGCCAGACAGCGGTCAGCATCACCATCATTAGCAATACCTACCGAAGCGCCGCATTCTACAACTTTGGCCTGCAGAGCTTCCAGATGAGTAGAACCGCAGCCATTATTGATATTAATGCCATTAGGTTCATTGAAAATAGTGATAACTTCAGCACCCAATCTTCTGAGGATTTCAGGCCCTATTTCACTATTAGCACCATTAGCGCAGTCAATGACAACTTTTAGACCGTTCAATTCAGTATCAGCACTAGAAACAATATGTTGGATATAAAGCTCAGCCATATCGCATTCTACTATGACCTGCCCTACTGAAGAACCGGTAGGAGTTTTTGCGTAGTCGATGGGTGCGGCAACAATTGCCTCAATTTCGTCTTCTACAGCATCCGGCAGCTTATGTCCGGTTTTAGAAAAAAATTTAATGCCATTATCTTCAAAAGGATTATGCGAAGCAGAAATGACCACACCAGCATTTGCCTCCATGACCGAAGTAAGGTAAGAAACTGCCGGTGTAGCAATAACCCCCAACAAATGCGCATTGCCGCCAGCGGAACAAATGCCCGCTGCCAAAGCTGATTCCAGCATCGTACCTGATAATCTTGTATCTCTGCCAATTATGATTTTCGGTGCAGCAGTCTCTCTGCCGAAATATTCAGCAGCCGCCCTGCCCATTTTAAAAGCGATTTCCGGTGTCAATTCAGCGTTTGCGACACCCCTGACGCCATCTGTTCCAAATAAACGACCCATTCAATAACCCCCATTAATTTTTGCTCGTTAAATTATACTCTTTTTTTTAAAAAATTCAAATAGCCAGTAAATATCTGATACGCTTGCAAAACACTGCCAGTCTACGTTAAGCAGCCGGCACGATGGTCACGGACTTGGTCTGCGTCACTCAGGGCTCGGTTTGCTCTGCAAACCAGCGAGACCGTGTGCGTCAAGCCGTAGCGACGAATATCTGCGGACGCTTCTAACACTCTTATAATCAGCTCAGTGGCTTAAAGCGCTTCATGATTGCCTGCGCCACGTGATACCCATCCAGTGCGGCACTCATGATGCCACCGGCATAGCCCGCCCCTTCGCCTGCCGGATACAGTCCCTTATGCGATAGCGACTGTTTATCCTCGTCAGCACGCAAGATTCTTAGCGGTGCTGACGTTCTTGTCTCCACACCGGTCAGCAGGCCGCCTTCTCCGGCAAATCCTTTTATTTTGCGGTCAAAATCGAGCAAACCTGCTTTTAGCGTATCTGCTACATAATGCGGCAAAACCTTAGTCAAATCATAAGGTACAATACCAGGACGATATGTAGGTGAAAAAGTTGTTTGCAAGCTCGGGTCTGTATTATTCAAAAAGCTTCGCACATTTTGAGCTGGGGCCTTATAAGAATTGCCGCCAGCTGCAAAAGCCAATCTTTCATATTGCCTTTGAAACTCGATGCCCGCTAAAGGTCCGCTTCCGAAATCACTGCCGCCAACATTAACGACTAAAGCACTGTTTGCTATACCGGAATTGCGTTTGTGCATGCTCATACCGTTTGTCACCACGCCACCATTTTCAGAGGCAGCTGCCACAACCAAGCCACCAGGGCACATACAGAAGGAATAAGCTGTGCGAGCGTTTTCTTTATGGTGATAGACAAGAGCGTAATCAGCCGCGCCCAATTTTGGATGGCCGGCAAATTCGCCATATTGTGCCTGATCGATTAATTCCTGCGGATGTTCTATTCTCACGCCGATAGCAAAAGGTTTTGCTTCAAGCGCAATTTTTCTCTGCGCCAGCATGGCATAGGTATCTCTGGCACTATGGCCACAGGCCAATACAACGGCATTGCTCAATATTTTTTCGTTATTCTGCAACACTACCCCGGAAATTGTTTCACCGTTTATCAAGAAATCAATGACCTGCTGCCCATAACGTACTTCGCCGCCAAATTCGCGGATCTTTTTGGTAAGACCGGTAACCATTATCCTCAGCTTATCCGTGCCCACATGTGGCTTTTGTTCAGAAAGTATTTCTTCCGGTGCGCCAGCATCAACAAAAATCCTGAGAATATCATCCATCACAGGATCATTAACACGCGTTGTCAGTTTACCATCAGAAAAGGTTCCTGCGCCGCCTTCACCGAATTGCACATTGCTCTCTTGATCAAACTCTCCTGTCAGCCAAAAGCGCTGCACATCAGCAAGACGCTGTGCTACGGCTTTACCACGTTCCAGCAAAAGCGGGCGGTAGCCATGTTTTGCCAGCATGAAAGCAGTCAAAAGACCTGCCGGCCCCGCGCCAATAACAATTGGCCGCTCGCAGAGCTGTTCGCTGCCATATTCTACAGGCTGAATTTTCTCAGCTTGCCATAGCGTAACATTATTGTCTTGCAAAAGATGGCGGATTTTCTTTTCATCGCACTCCAGTTCCAAAAGCAAATGATAAACAAGACATATATTGTTTTTACGGCGGGCATCAACTGCCCGCCGTAAAATTGTCATTTTGTTTATGTTTTGCTTCCTGATTCCCAGCTTTTTCGCCGCTAATTCCTTAAGCGGCGCATCATTCAGCAGGGATACTCGCACATTATTTAAGCGTAGTTGCATATATTTACTCCGTTATCTAGGTTTTTCCAGTTGAATTTTCACTAAAACACTATGAGTCTCTGCAAGAACTTTGTCTGGCAAATTCAGTGGCATCTGCATTTCAACATCGTCTTCGATGTTATCTAAAAGAATAGGTGCTGTCTTGATTTCCGACAACCCTGCCAAAACTGCAGGGTCAGCAGTTAATTTAACTTTTTCAGGAACCGTTTTCACAACACTGATTGTATAACCCTTTTTCAGGACTCCACTCATAACAGGTTTAACCGGCAATTCAATTGTAACCAATTGTTTCAGCATCAGTGCTTTAATCTGCACCTTATTCGGCTGTACATTCAGGTCATACATTTCACTGCCATCAATAGCAATAGCCGTTAAATTGGCATAATCCTCAAAATTCTTATCTTTACCGGTAATATCAACCAACGCGATGACCTTCAAGGCATTGGCCAGGCGATTGCTGGCACCAGAAACAGTAACCTTTACCGGGTCAAGTTCCAGCTTGCCGACAGTAACACCTGAACCTGGAATGCCAACGATGCGTGCTTCCACATCCATTGTCCGTTCGCTAATGGTATCAAGGTCAAGAAAAATTGTTTTTGGGCTTACTTCAACAATATCACCAACCGTGGACTTGGCCATAATGTCAAATCCATGACGTCCCTTTGTAGCGTTGGAAAAATCAATATATGCCAGAATATCTTTTTCTCTGGCGCTAGAAATAACTGTTCGTGTTCCTTTTACTTTGACAATAACAGTTTCCGGAATATTATTAACAACCATATTCTCCGCCAGATTCGTTTTAGTCAAAGGAACAGTAAATGAGCGCTCAATGACAGGATTCTGTTCATTCATGACATAAAGCCACAAAGCACAGGCAGTTAAAAAAGCAAAAATACGTACAACCCATTTGTTCCGCTGTTCGCTTTCTCTCATAGCTTCTTCCTCCAACCTTTGAGCTTTTCTAATAAATCATCCTTCCATCCCAAAAGCGGTTGGCTCATCCCTGGCCGCAAAAGATCCTTAATGTCGTCTCCGGTAAGATAGCGCTGTAAAACTCCGCTTCTTGCCAGCGAAATAGTTCCGGTCTCTTCACTGACCACGAGTACAAGAGCATCAGACTGCTCTGAAAGACCGATCGCGGCTCTATGCCTGGTACCAAGCTCTTTGCTGAGATTGCGGGCTTCTGTGAGCGGCAGCAGACAACCAGCTGCCTTGATGCGGTTGCCGCGAATAATCACTGCACCGTCGTGCAGAGGCGTATTTGGTATAAAAATATTCATAAATAGCTCATGCGAAACCAAAGCATCAATTTGAATACCGGTTTCTATGTAGTCATCCAGTCCGGTTTCCCGTTCAAATACTATCAGGGCACCAATTTTATTGCGTGACATAGCCATCGCCGCTGTGACCAAAGCAGACAGCATGTGCTCGACTTCCTCTTCATCAAGAACAACTGTTTTGCGGAAAAAACGGCCACGGCCTATCTGTTCCAAAGCGCGTCTGAGTTCCGGCTGAAAAACTACCGGCAACGCAACTAATACTACCGTCATGCTTTTTTCCAATAACCAGTTTATAACATGCAGGTGCAGCCAATTACTTACTAAAGCAGCAATAAGAAGAACCAAAAGTCCCTTAACCAATGAAGCCGCTCTTGTATTCTTCAGCATCTGGTAAAGCCGATATAAGAAATAAGTGACAACAAGAATATCGACCAAATCCAAAACTGTTATAGTTTGTATTACACCTTCAATCTGCTCTAACAAATAAATTCATCCTTCCCTGGCTTTTGGCTTACCTATCATTTATTATACAAAAAATAACCTGATAATGCCACGCATTACCAGGTTATTTACTAAAATAAATCGCAAACTATATTTTTTTGTGCAAATCTTCCAAAACAGCTTTTTGCCTGTTCAGTATTTCAGCACCGCGAATAAGCTGCTTGGCGTTTTCAGTGAAAGCCGGGCCGCCATAAGACGTACGCGCTGCCACACAGTTTTCCGGTTTAAGCGTATCCAGCAGATCAGCTTCAAAAAGCTCTGAAAACTCTTTGTATTCTTTAAGCGTAATCTCCGGCAAAAATTTGCCAGCCTTAATAGCATAGGCCACACATTTGCCGACAACTTCATGGGCTTGGCGGAAAGGCAGTCCTTTTCTTACCAGATAATCAGCCAAATCAGTAGCATTGGAGAAATCCTTGCTGACAGCCTGTTCCATCTTATCCACGTTCACCTTCATCGTAGCAATCATATCACTGTAGACGGCAAGGCTGAACTTAATGGTATCAATGGCGTCAAACAAACCTTCTTTATCTTCCTGCAGGTCTTTGTTATAAGTCAGCGGCAACCCTTTGACCGTAACAAGCAAAGCCTGCAAGTGACCATAAACACGTCCGGTTTTCCCGCGAACAAGCTCGGCAATATCCGGGTTTTTTTTCTGCGGCATCATGCTTGAACCAGTTGCAAAGGCATCATCCAATTCGATGAAAGCAAACTCCGTGCTGGACCAAAGGCAGACTTCTTCACTTAAACGGCTGAGATGCATCATCAGAATAGATGCAAAAGACAAAAATTCAAGTACATAATCACGGTCACTTACAGCATCCATGCTGTTGGCATAAACATCTGCAAAATTTAGCTGACTGGCAACATCGAACCGGTCAATTGGGAAAGTAGTACCTGCTATCGCACCTGCCCCTAAAGGCATAATGTCAGCGCCGGCCCAGACTCCCTGCAAACGACGGAAGTCCCTTTGCAGCATATTGAAATAAGCCAGCAGATGATGTGCAAAAGTAATCGGCTGCGCACGCTGCAAATGGGTGTAACCAGGCATCAGTGTCTTCTCATGTTCTTTGGCAACCGTCAGGAGCTCCTGCTCAAATTTCAGAAGCAGTTCACCTATTTCTACTATTTCCCGTTTCATGTACATGTGCATATCAAGGGCAACCTGGTCATTGCGGCTGCGTGCCGTATGCAGTCTGGCACCTGCACTGCCAATTCTTTCAGTGAGACGTGCTTCGATATTCATATGAATATCTTCCAACGACACCTCAAAACTAAAATTGCCGGCTTCAATATCGGCCAGTATTTGTTTCAAGCCGTTTACTATTTCCTCTGCATCAGCCTGAGGAATGATGCCGGCTCGCCCCAACATGGTGGCATGTGCTATACTGCCGCGAATATCCTCATGATAAAGCCTTTTATCGAACTCAATGGAGGCATTGAAAGCATCCACAAGCTCATTTGTATTTTTGCTGAATCTACCGCCCCAAAGCTTAGCCATTATTTTAGTTTTCCTTGTTTCATCAAGGCACGAACAGTAAGTGGCAGTCCGAACAAAGTAATGAAGCCGGTTGCATCAGCTTGGTTATAAACTTCGTCAGCGCCGAAGGTTACATATTCCTGGCTGTAGAGAGAGTATGGTGATTTAGCGCCTGCGCTCATAACATTGCCTTTATAGAGTTTCAAACGAACAGTGCCGGTAACAGTTTTTTGTGTTTCATCAACAAAAGCTGCTAATGCTTCGCGCAAAGGAGAGAACCACATGCCATCATATACCAATTCTGCATATTTGATACCAACCAATTGTTTATAATGGTTGGTTGCACGATCCAGGCAGAGGTTTTCCAATTCATTGTGTGCATAATAAATGATGGTGCCGCCAGGAGTTTCATAAATACCGCGGGATTTCATGCCAACAAGACGGTTTTCAACCATATCGCAGATGCCAACGCCATTACGGATGCCGATTGCATTCAGAGTTTCGACAATTTTAGCAGGGCTCAGTTTAGTGCCATTGACGGCAACAGGTACGCCTTGTTCAAATTCGAGTTCCACGTATTCAGCTTTATCCGGAGCTTTTTCCGGAGTATTGGTAACGATGAAGAGTTCATCTTTTGGTGCATTCCAAGGATCTTCCAGATCAGAGCCTTCATGGCTGAGGTGCCACATGTTGCGGTCCATGCTATAGTCATGAGCTTTAGTAACAGGAATTGGAATATTGTGTGCTTCTGCAAAGTCGATAGCATCTTCACGGGAACGGATATTCCATTCACGCCAAGGAACAATAACTGACAATTGCGGTGCCAAAGCTTTAACAGATACTTCAAAACGAACCTGGTCGTTGCCTTTGCCGGTAGCGCCGTGAGCAACAGCGTCTGCACCTTCTGCCAAAGCAATTTCCACAAGTTTCTTAGCAATTAACGGACGGGCAAAAGAAGTGCCTAAGAGATATTTTTTCTCATAAACAGCACCGGCTTTTACTACTGGCCAAACATAATCAGCAATAAACTCCTCTTTCAAGTCCAGAATGAAGCATTTGCTTGCACCGGATTTTAATGCTTTATCATAAACAGGATCAAGTTCGGCACCTTGTCCAAGGTCTGCCGTTACCGCGATAACTTCACAGTTGTTATAGTTCTCTTTCAGCCAAGGAATGATAACTGATGTATCCAAACCTCCGGAATAAGCCAATACTACTTTCTTAATGTCTTTTTTGTTCATTGTAGATGCATCCCCCTAAAATTCATCACTTATTTATCTTTAATAAAAGTACTGTAATCAGCATACTTTCATAAGATTGTTTAAATCTTTTCGTCACTCATCAGCAACGCCATAATAGCTTTTTGCACATGCAAACGATTCTCTGCCTGGTCAAAAACGACAGAATGTGGTCCCTCGATAACCTCTTCGGTTATTTCTTCGCCGCGGTGTGCAGGCAGACAATGTAGTACTATCGCATCAGGTCTGGCGACCTTCAGAAGCTCCGCATTGATCTGATAGTCTCCGAGTGCTTCCTTGCGGATAGATTGTTCGCCTTCCTGACCCATTGATGCCCAGACATCCGTATAAAGAACGTCAGCACCTTTCGCGGCCTCAAACAAATCTTCTTCTATTTCAATGGTACAACCCGTTTTTTTAGCTTCTTCACAGGCTTCTCTAAAAATTACCAAGTCTGGCTGATAGCCTTTAGGGCAAGCACAAACCATATTCATGCCGACCTTGGCACAGGCAACCATCAAAGAATTGGTCATGTTATTACCATCGCCCACATAAACAAGTTTACGGCCCTTCAAGACTTCTTTATGTTCCATGATAGTGAAAAGGTCAGTCAATGCCTGGCAAGGATGTTCCAGGTCTGTCAAACCATTGATAACAGGAATGGAAGCGAATTCTGCAAGTTCTTTAACTGCATCATGAGAAAAAGTACGGATCATAATGCCGTCAGCAAAGCGGGAAAGTACTCTGGCCGTATCACGTACAGGTTCCCCACGACCAACCTGAGAAGAAGAATCGTTCAAGTAAATAGGATGTCCACCCAACTGGAAAAAACCTGTTTCGAAGGAAACCCTTGTCCGTGTGGAAGCCTTGGAGAAAATCATGACAAGTGTCTTGCCCTTCAGATATTGATGCGGTTCCCCTTTTTTTTGTTTTTGCTTCAGCTTCTTGGCAACATCGAATATCGTTGCTACTTCACCAACGGACAGATCATTCATCGATATTAAATCTTTATGTCTTAAGCTCATATCATCCAGCCTCTCACTCTAATCAGAATTCCGGAAATACTTCGGCCAAAACAGCCATCAAAGCGTCAATTTCCGCTTTGGTAATAATCAGCGGCGGCACAAGACGAATGACATTGCCAGCAGTACAATTGATGATCATGCCCTTTTGCAGGCAGGCATCAACAACTGGTTTGCCCGGTTTGGACAGTTCCATGCCCAAGAGCAGGCCACGGCCACGTACTTCAATTATTTTATCCGGGAACTTCTTTTGTAAAGCCTCCAGCTGGGTTTTAAAATAAGCACCGGTTTCTGCAGCTTTAGCGGCAAAATTTTCTTCACGCATTACCTTTAAAGAGGCATTAGCAGCCGCACAAGCCAAAGGATTGCCGCCGAAAGTAGAACCATGATCACCGGCAGCAAAAACATGTGCCAGCCGCTCAGTAGTCAAGAAAGCTGCTACTGGGAAACCACCGCCCAAAGCTTTAGCCAAAGTCATAACATCTGGTTTGGCACCGCTGTATTCCCAGGCAAACCATTTGCCGCTGCGGCAAAAGCCAGTCTGAATTTCATCAAAGATAAGGAGTGCATCATATTTATCGCACAAAGCGCGAACTTGTTGTAAATATTCATCTGAAGGAACATGCACACCGCCTTCACCTTGAATAGGCTCAAGGATAACGCCGCAAACATCTTCGCCCATCAACTCTTCAAGTGCCTTGATGTCACCATATTCCGCATAGTCAAAACCAGTAGGCAGCGGTTCATAACCTTTTTGGTATTTTGGCTGCCCCGTAGCAGTCAAAGTAGCTAACGTGCGGCCATGAAAAGAATGCATGGCAGAAATTATTCTTTGTTTGCCTGCAGCCTTCTGATGACCATATTTGCGTGCCAGCTTTAAAGCACCTTCATTGGCTTCAGCACCACTGTTGCAGATAAAACTACGGTCAAAACCGCTTACTTCAGACAGCAGCTTGGCTAAATCCGCCTGCACTTTTGTATAGTACAGATTAGAACAATGAATAAGTTTGCCAGCCTGTTCAGCGATGGCCTTAACCAATACCGGGTGAGCATGTCCAAGCGCATTGACAGCGATACCCGCCAGAAAATCGAGGTATTCATTGCCATCCATGTCATAAAGTTTGCAACCTTTGCCATGGTCGAGTACGATTTGATTCCGGCTGAAAACCGGCAAATAATATTTTTCAGTTTCTGCGATAACTGTTTCTTGATTCATCCCTTATCCCCTCTAACAATAGATTTATTATTCTTTAACTACTTCCGTGCCTACGCCTGAATCGCTGAAAATCTCCATCAGAATAGTATGGGGCTCGCGGCCATCAATGATGTGTGTTTTATGTGCGCCGCCGGAAAGAGCCGTAATACAAGCCTTTACTTTTGGGATCATGCCGCCGTCGATATTGCCGCGGATGATCAGCTCCTGTGCTTTTTCGAAGGTTAATGTAGAAATGAAGCTGTTTTCATCCCTGTAATCAGAATAAATTCCTCGGACATCAGTCAACACAAGTAGTTTTTCCGCTTTCAACGCACCGGCAATTTCACCGGCAACACTGTCAGCATTGATGTTATAAGTTTCACCGTTAACGCCTACACCGGTAGGAGCAATAACAGGAATAAAGTCATTATCCAATAAAATATTGATCAATTCGGTATTAATTTTTTCTACATTACCAACAAAACCAATGTCAACGAGATTTACTTCGCCATTTTCGTAAACATCAGCCAAATGTTTTTTTGCTTGCACAAGATTAGCATCCTTGCCGTTCAGACCAACTGCGCGTCCGCCTAAAAGATTAAGGCGTACAACCAGATCCGTGTTGATTTTTCCGACCAGTACCATCTCCGCCAGTTCAACGCTTTCAGCATCGGTAACCCTGAGGCCGCTGACGAATTGAGTCTTTTTACCAGCCTTTTGCAGCATAGCAGTAATTTCCGGTCCGCCGCCATGAACTACAACTGGTCTCAGACCTGCACAGCGCAAAAATACGATGTCTTGAAGAACTTTATTTTTTATTTCGTCATTTAGCATAGCGTTGCCGCCGTATTTCACAACTACTGTCTTGCCTTTGAAATCTCTCAAATATGGTAAAGCTTCAACTAATGTATTGATTTGTTCTTCTCTGATTAACATAGCACATACCCCTTTATCGTATATTTTGTCTTCTATGTATGATATTCTCCGTTAATTTTTACATATTCATAGCTGAAATCACAAGTCCAGACTGTTGCCTTTTCTTTGCCTGCGGCCAAATCAACCGTAATGCTGATATCATGTTCGGCCATGATAGAAGTCAATTCTTCCAGCGGCACGCCAACATTAAGACCATTTTCCACTAATCTTACGCCGCCAATGCTCAATGTTACATGATCTGCCTGCATTTCTGCTCCGGAATAACCGGCAGCGCAAACGATACGCCCCCAATTTGGGTCTTCACCAAAGAAAGCAGTTTTGACCAGTGGTGACTTTGCAATAGCCATAGCAGCCATTTTGGCATCTGCAAAAGACGCTGCGCCTATAATGTTTACCTCAAGAAACTTAGTTGCGCCTTCGCCGTCGTGTGCAATCATCTTTGCCAAATCTTGTGCTGCACGCAGGAACGCTTCGAAGAAAACAGGGTAATCAGGATGTTCTTCTGACAAAATAATCTCATTTTCAGCTAATCCATTGGCAAGTACAATCATGCTGTCATTAGTACTGGTATCACCATCAACAACGACCATATTGAAAGACTTATCCGCTACAGCTTTAACAGTTCTTTTCAACACATCAGGAGCAATCGCCGCATCAGTCGTGATGAAAGTAAGCATGGTAGCCATGTTAGGATGAATCATCCCAGCGCCTTTGGCAATGCCGGCAATTCTTGCTTTCTTGCCGCCTAGCTCAAATTCATAAGCAATTTTTTTAACAAAAGTATCCGTTGTCTGAATAGCAAGAGCAGCACTTTCGCCCTCATTTTCATCCATTTTATCAACAGCATCAGCGATACCTGTTCTTACCTTATCCATCGGCAAGAAATGACCAATAACACCTGTTGAACAAACATAAACACCTTTTTCGTCAATATCTAATAATCCTGCAGTGAAAGAAGCCATTTCTCTGGCATCAGCCAAACCTTTTTCACCGGTACAAGCGTTAGCACAACCTGAGTTCACAACGATAGCCTGCGCATAAGGCTGTTTAGCCGCTTCACGGCTAACAGTTACTGGTGCCGCACACATTTTGTTTTGTGTGAAGACCGCACCGGCTGCTGCTGGAACAGTACTCATAATAACCGCTACGTCTTCTTTACCGCTTACTTTAATGCCTGCCTTTACACCGGCAGCAACGAACCCCTGAGGAGCCGTCAGCCAACCGTCTATTTGTTTTATCATTTAATTCGCCTCCTTAAGGATATATCGGCAATTGTCTTAACCCTGTTGTTTCCTCTATACCAAACATCACGTTCATATTCTGTACAGCTTGTCCTGCCGCGCCTTTTACCAAATTATCAATGGCAGACATGGCAATAATGCGACCGGTACGCCTGTCAATCTCCCAGCCTATATCTACATAGTTAGAGGCTCTGACATTCTTGATTTCCGGGCAGGCACCTTTACCAAGCACTCTTATGAAAAATTCTTCATCATAAAGCTCATTGTAAGCCTTTGCCACCTGCGCATCAGTTACACCTTGCTTCAGGTTAGCATAGCAGGTCGAAAGAATACCTCGGTCAACCGGCAAAAGGTGAGGCGTGAACTGAATAATAACCTCTTCACCGGCAAAATCAGAATAGGCTTGCTCGATTTCCGGCGTATGGCGATGACTGGCAACACCATAGGCATGGAAATTCTCATTTACAGAACAATAAAGACTGCCAACTTTTAAGCTGCGTCCTGCGCCGGTAGTACCCGACTTGGCATCAACAATGACGCCTTTTGTTTCAATCAGACCAGCCTTGAATAAAGGCACAAGAGCCAGAATACTGCAAGTCGTATAGCAGCCAGGATTGGCAAGGATTGTTGCTCCCTTAACTTCTTCTCTATATAGCTCGGTAAGACCATAAACAGCATTTGCTGTTGGGTCTTCATGTTTCAGCTTGTACCACTCTTCAAAAACCTTGTGATCCTTAAATCTATAATCTCCGCCTAAATCAATGATACGCACCTTGCTGTTTCGCAGCTGGGAACCAATTTTCATGGCATGCCCGTGCGGCAGCGCGATAAAAATAACATCGCTGTCAGCGGCAATCTGCTCAATTTCTTGCATACTAGCTAGTTCACGGCTAACCCGTTTTGCCAAATGCGGATACATCGCCGCAATATTTTCCCCTGTACTACTCTCTGAGGTAATAACTCCAAGTTCCACCTCTGGGTGGCCATCAAGCAACCTCAAAAGTTCAACGCCGGCGTACCCTGTTGCTCCAATAACGCTAGCCTTCATATCCATCCTCCTCTTTGCATGTTTATTATTATACAACTAACGTGAATTTTTTTGCAAGTATTTTTATAAAAAAATAGGCAGATAATGAATAATAGCCGGCAAACATGATGTTTACTAGCTTATACGGGTATATTTTTATTCAAAATCATTTATTTTTATACATTGTTTATGCAATAAATTCATTCCTGCTTTTACCATAAAAATAAGTCTTACAAGTGTGTACAACAGGAAACACTCCCCAATTGTATAAATACAATTTTACTACTATTAATTGTAATAATCAAAACTTTTTTCCGTGCATCATTATGATTTTACGCTATGCTTCTAACATTTTCCGCTAGCCATTAATATTCATTTCGGTTAAAATTAGTAATGAGCAGTTTATTCTTATTCGGAGGTTCCTGCCAATGAAAAAAATTGGTTTCATATTAGTCTTTCTTCTTATATTTTTGTTCTTCCCTTTCCCCAAAAATATTGGCCCTCAAAATAAACCGGATTTGAAGTCAGCCACCAGTTCTGTCGAAACAACAGTGAAAAATTCGGAGTTTTCACCACTTTCCTTCCTGCCGGCTCCTGATTCATGGCCAAGGCCTTTGTACCTTGTTTGGCAAGCAGCGCATATCAAACAACCTGTACAAGAAAAAGTGAATAAGGATGCCTGGGTAAAAATTGATACACTACCGGCAACATTACCGCAAGCTGTGGTAGCCATAGAAGACCACCGTTTTTATGAGCATAGTGGCATAGATGTTGATGGAATTTTCCGTGCCCTCCTGGCAAATATACAAGCTGATGAAATAGTGCAAGGAGGCAGCACCATTACCCAGCAACTTATCAAAAATGCTTTGCTTTCCTCAACTCAAACCGTCGAACGCAAGACTTTGGAAATTTTTTTGGCTTTAATTGTGGAAAGCAGCTATTCCAAAGACGATATTCTGGAGATGTATCTGAACAGCGCTTATTTTGGTGCAGGAGCCTACGGTGTCGCACAAGCTGCTGATACCTACTTTGCCAAGACTCCTGATGAACTTACGCTGGCCGAGTCGGCTACTCTGGCAGGTTTGCTGAATGCGCCTTCCGTTCTGAACCCTTATCAAAATCCGGAAGACTGCAAAAATCGCCGTAATCTGGTTTTAAAAACCATGGCAAAACGGGGAATGATTACCGGAGCCCTGGCAACAAGTGCCAGCAGCGAAGAAATCATTCTGCGCGGAAAATAAGAATATGTGAACAAAGGCCTTACAGCATTAGCTGTAAGGCCTTTGTTCTTTATTAAACTCTTATCTGCCAAGTTTTTCTTTCATGATTTTCTTATATGCTTCCACACCCGGCTGATCATACGCATCAACATCTGCCAGCTCACCCTCATAGGCAACACTCAACATCAGAAAATACAACAATTGTCCAACATAATAGGTAGTTAATTTCGGCAGCTGGTAATTAGCGTTAAAACGCGAATCCTCGTTCAAAGCCTGTGCATTAGCAGCCAAAGCAATTTGCAGCGCTTCATCTACGCACATCCCATTATATTTGGCAAAAAATTCTATATCGCCAAATGGATTGCCCAGCTGGACTTCACATGTTTTTTCAAGAATTTCTACAAACTGGACAACCTTGTTTCTGCGGCCATCCTGATGCTGCTGCGTCTGAGCATGCATATCAGTTGTTCCGACAGCGGCTATAGGCGTTCTGCCATAATTAATCTGTTCATTCTGGCGATTACAGCGTTTACCTAGAGATTCCGCTAATAGCTGCACATACCACTCACCAAGTGACTTCAATCTCATGGAATAAGGCATCAAAACTTCAATATCGCAGCCATAACGCTCTGCTGCCAGATATTTTAAAACAGCATTCAGCAATGCCGGATTTTTCGCCGGCTCTTCTTCACGGCAAGCCAGTTCCATATCACGTGCTCCTGCCAGCAGCTCTTCTATATCAATACCAACAACTGCTGCTGTAATCAGGCCGGGGTTGCTCAGAACGCAAAAACGGCCGCCAACTCCTTCCTTGATGTCAAATGTCTGCCAGTTATTTTCCTGGGCCAGCTGACATAACGGTCCGACAGCCGCTTCGCCATCAAGATCAGTGACCACAGTCACATCAACTTCAAAAAGCTCTTTTGCTTTTTTAAGCTGATCATAATAATAAGCAAAAGCAGCAATAGTTTCCAAAGTAGTTCCAGATTTTGTAATTGGAATAAGCATTATTCTGGTTTTACCTTGTCCAGCCAAACGCTTATATTGGGCTTGACGCACAATTTCGTCAAGCATCGAAGCATACTGATCCGCGTCAAGATTGTTGCCGCTGAAAAATATTTTAGGAAAACCCTTTCTCTCTAAGGCTTTTTTTTGGTTCCAGAAGGAGCCGGCATGAATATCAAATAAAACCTTATTGCCCAGATAGGAGCCACCAATACCAAAAAAAATCACAGCTTCCTTAGTATCCCAGATTTGTTTGCCGTAAGCTTTCAGTTTTTCAATAGAGTCAGATGTATTGGGGTTACCTTCTGCAATCATCGGCAGCCTCGTAAAATAGACGGGTTCCGGAAAACCATTTTTGGATAAATGCCCTTCAGAGAAACCGTTAGCGCGTATTTGCGCGAGACCTTGCACTGCCCGCTCAATTTTGTCTTGAATGGAAATTATGTCATTTGTTTTAATTAACTGCTCACCAAGCATATTGGTATAATCAAAACAAAAGCCACTATCCAGCTTCAGCTTTCCCGTTAAATCCATATTTTCACCGCCAAAATTATCCTTCTTTTGCGACAATATCTTTTAAGTACGCCAAAAACTTATCGCGCAATTCCGGTTTTTTTAGTGCCTGTTCTACTGTTGCTTCCAGGAAACCTTGTTTGTCGCCAACATCGTAACGGCGCCCCTCAAAATTATAAGCTAAAATGGTTTGCATTCTGGCCAATTCTTTCAAAGCATCAGTCAACTGAATTTCACCGCCGCTGCCTGGCTTCGTATTTTCCAAAATATCAAATATTTCCGGAACAATTATATAACGGCCCAAAACAGCGAGTCTGGAAGGCGCTTCACCAACAGGAGGCTTTTCCACCATGTCTTTAACAGACCATACCCTTTCGCCAATTTTAGCTTTTGGTTCAATAATACCATAGCTTGATACTTTATCCTGTGCTACTTCCTGCACCCCCAGGATACTGGAGCCTGTTTCATTATAGACATCTATCAACTGTTTCAAGCAAGGCGTGGAGCTATCAACAATGTCATCGCCCAGCAATACAGCAAAAGGTTCGCTGCCGACAAAATGTTTAGCACACAATACTGCATGACCAAGACCAAGTGGTTCTTTCTGCCTGATATAGTGAATAGAAATATTCGATATTTCCTGTACCATTTTCAACAATTCATCCTTATGGTTATGTTCCAGCGTTAATTCTAATTCCAATGAACGGTCAAAATGGTCTTCAATTGATCTCTTACTGCGTCCGGTTACAATAAGGAACTCTTCTATGCCGGAAGCAATAGCCTCTTCAATGATATACTGTATAGTCGGCTTATCAACTATCGGCAGCATTTCCTTTGGCTGTGCCTTGGTAGCCGGTAAAAATCTCGTACCCAGACCGGCAGCCGGAATAACCGCTTTTCTAACTCTTGTGTACATGCTATCCACGCCCTCTGTTTATTAAATTTACATTTAATACTATACCACAGTTAGATTGAAAATTAAAACCCATTACCAGGTATTGTGTAAAAACATATGTGCAATTCAATTATGTATACATTCCAAATAAGCAGGAATCTTTGTGATTTTGACGAATTAATCGTTTCATATCTCGTTTGCAGAAAAGTGTAAAACAAAGATAAATATTATGCAAAAATGCTAAAATGGGGGAATTATTAATGTTTAAAACAAACGAATACTTCGGCGGACAGGTTTTTTCCGTAGCCTTCGAAAACCATGACGGTCCGGCAACCGTCGGTGTTATGGAAAAAGGAGAATATGAATTCGGTACCATCAGTACTGAACACATGACCGTAATCAGTGGCAGTCTCATTGTTCAGCTTCCTGGTGAATCAGAATTTAAAACCTATTTGCCATCCCAAACTTTTATTGTACCGCCAAACCAGAAGTTCCAGATCAAGGTCACCGAACAGACCGCATACCTTTGCCTTTACAAGTAATTTTTTAGCAGCTATTTTTAAAAAGTTAAGGTCAGTTATTCAAATTTTGAATAACTGACCTTTTTTAGTATTAATAAAGTTACTGCGCTTATATTTTTTCTACTTTCATTGCATTAATCGAAATATGTTCTTATTTTTTCTATGTCATCTGTCAAACCAAGTGCTAATAATAATTTAATTCGTGCTTTTTGGCCAGTAATTTCCCCAGCTAAAATAATATCAGCATCCTTCATAGAAAGAGCACTGCCAACATAACTATAAGCAGGAACAACTCTGCCAGTATGGACACGCGTTGTCAGGACCACAGGAATACCCTGTTTTCTAACTAATTCAATGCCATTTTTTACCGCCGGCGGCACATTCCCACAGCCAAATGCTTCAACTACAATTCCATGTGCAGGTTTTGCAGCCAGGGCTTTAAATAAATAGTCATCTAATCCAGCAACACATTTAATCAAATAAACCTCACTGCTTATTTTTAGGGGTTGTATTTTTTGCCTTTGCTCTATTCTTCGTTTAAACTCGACCCTGTCCTGGTATACATGTCCAAGTGGTCCCCAGCCTGGTGATTTAAAAGTACTGCATGAAGTTGTTTGTGTTTTAGTTACCTCTGCCGCAGCATGAATTTCATCATTAAAAATAAGTAAAGCGCCTCTGCCTGCAGCTTCTTTGCAAGCCGCTGTTCTCACTGCAGCCAAAATATTAGCTGGTCCATCCGGTCCCGTTTCTGAGGCACCACGCATAGCTCCAGTAATACAAATCGGCTTTTCGGTTTGACACACCAAATCTAATAAATAAATTGTTTCTTCCTGAGTATCAGTTCCATGAGTGATAACAATGCCGGCAACGTCTTCTGACATTGCTATTTTATCAACCAATGAAGCCAATTCAAACATCATCTCTGGTGTAATATGTCCGCTAGGCACATTACTGTATTCCACAATTTCAACTGGTATAACATCTTTTAATGCCGGTACTGCTTGAATTAAATCATCACCGCTAACAGCAGGCACCAAGCCATTACTTACTGCATCATACTTCATAGCGATTGTGCCACCAGTAGTTATAACAACAACTTTCTTCTTGCTCATTAAATTCGTCATCCCCCTTTTTATCTATGCAAGGCATTAACAACAGCTACACAAATAAATAAAACACCAAATCCAAAAATCATAGCCGGTCTTTGAAATTTATTAGCACTTTTCAAATTCGCACCAGGCACTACAGCTATAACAGTTGACAACGCGGCAACTGGACCACCTGTTAAAAAATACTGCCAAACTGCAGAACCACCGGCAGCGGCGCAAGCGGCAGCTAAAGGATCGGCTCCCATTTTCAAAACAACTTGCAAAAAAGGTACAACAATAGCTACAGCAGCTGCGTTGGATTGAGTAAGAAATCCTGCAATAGCAGAAACAAAAAGCATAACAAAAACTGGTGATATAGATAGAACCGGTCCCAAAAAATCTGAAATAGTCCCGACCAAGCCAATTTTATTCATTACACTGCTCATATACAAAAATCCTATGGTAGCAACTAGCGGAGTTGCTATTTTAGCTACGCCTTCTAACATTGCAGATTCACCATTACTCATATTAACTTTTCCCAAAACAGCTGTAATTATTGCTGCAAACACGCCTACTAAGAAAACCGGATAGCCCAAAACAAAACCTATGATAAACAAAATGAAAGGCAAAATTGCCCTCGATGTAGAAACTTTAGTCGACGATGCTAAGCTATTTTCTATTTCTGTTAATTGCTCCTTCGTCAAAATCTGACCTTTGGCAATACTTTCTCTATGTAAACGCATATAGCTAAACCAAATGATAGAAATACCAACAATAGCGCCTACGACATTTATCATTCCGAACCCAATCGCTGCCGTAGCAACCACAGCCACCTGTGTTGGATGCGTAAAACCGGCAAAGTTGCCAAAATGCCCTGCATGTGCGGCAAGACCAGCAGTTTTATTAGGATCCTGGCCCAGTTTAATTGCTGCAGGCCCTGTGATAGCCGCGGTAACTGCAGGTTGAGTAAAACCGGTCAGCGCACCAATAATACCTGCAACTAATGCTCCAGCAGCTGTAATACCTGCTGCTCCGCCAATCCTACTGCCAATTTGCATTATTTTATGGATTAATACGTCTAAGAAACCCGCTTTCGTCATAATACCGATAAACATTAACACGCCTGCCATATCAGCTATGACTGGATTTAATCCACTATTTATCAGTTTAACAACCGTTATATCAGCCTTTCCTGCCAAAGGAAAACCTGCTGCCATTGCCGCAACCGAGGATCCCAGGATTGCCGTTAAATAAATCGGCGTTTTACCTGTCACCATTAATAACAAAGTCAATACCATAATAATTTGAGCTATTTCCATTTTTATGCCCCCTCATTTTTTATTTATATCTATTCTATTTTTAACTGTCCTAAAATAAAAAACATGCTTCAGTCGCTTTCGCTTTTCACATCGATGTGAAAAGACTTGAAAACAAACCAAAGCATGTATTAATTCCTCCTTTTCTAAAAACAAAGTAAGATTGGCGCCATCTTCCTATATCGTTGTTTTTTATTTTTTAGAAAGGTATAATATATGCAACTTCTTTTTGCATTGTAGCAAGGTTTGGATGATTTGTACAAAACCTCTTATCTATGACCTTTATAGCTATAAACTATGCAACATCATTTTTCGACTTATACTTACAAAAAGGTCATTAATATTTTGGGAGGAAATCGTATGGAAAGACACCAGTTGCTTTATGCTGTAACCGTTGCTAAATTTCTTAGCTTTACTAAAGCTGCTGAATTTTTGAACATCTCCCAACCATCTCTTTCGAACCAAATTATAAAATTAGAAGATGAACTTAACATCTGCTTATTTGAACGAAGCCGCCAAGGCGTAAGTTTAACAGAAGCTGGTTCTGCATTTGTTTTCTATGCTCAGGAAATTTTAAATGATTGGAAGGAACTAGCGCTTCTGATGCAGGATTATTCTTCTATGCAAGTTGGTACCTTACGTATTGGTGCTACTCCGATTATGGAAATTTTTGATATCCCGTCACTTCTAGCTTCATTTCAGAAACAACATCCTAAAATAAATATTACTCTGCTGCAAACGGGCAGTACTGCCCTGCTTATGGCTTTAAAAAACAAAGAAATTGATATTGCTTTTATCATTTCATCAGATAGTAACCCTGAAATAATCGATGACGATTTTTTTGTATTAAAACTCTCTAATGATTTGCTTTGTGCGATTATGAGCCCTAAAAATCCGCTGAGTACAAATGAAAAAGTAAATGTCAGTGATTTAAAGAATGAAAAACTAATCTTGCCTACAGGTACTAACACGCTGCAAGAAATTATAAAAAAGTATTTTGAATCTAATAATCTACCATTTAAAACTACTTATTGTTGTGACCAAACGGAAGCCGCTTTGGCTTTCGCTTCTGAGAATCTTGGTGTCTATTTTGGCACTGCTAACATCGCACATTCGCATGGTCATTATGAGTTAGTATGCATCCCCTTATCTCCGACTGTATATCGAAGCTTTTCATTAGTTACAGCTGATAAGCTTAAATATCATCCAACTTTAAAAAACTTCGTTAGTTTTGTTAAGGATAATTTTCCGTTTAGATACTAATTCGCTGGTCGATAATTTATCATTTGTCTATTTCTTGTCTATTTTAAGCTAAATTTAATGAGTTTTAAGGAGATGTAAAATAAATAAAAACCCCGTAGACGCTTGTTCTACGGGGTTTTGTGCTTTTAAAATATTAACGTTTAGAGAATTGGGAAGCTTTACGTGCTTTTTTGAGACCGTATTTACGGCGCTCTTTTTCACGTGGGTCACGAGTTAAGAGACCAGCTTTTTTCAAAGTAGGACGGTATTCCTCGTCAACTTTGAGCAATGCGCGTGCAATACCATGACGGATTGCACCTGCTTGACCGGAGATACCTCCTCCGACAACATTAGCGAGCACATCGTATTTGCCAACTGTTTCAGTAGCTTCCAACGGTTGTTTAATGATGAGTTCCAAAGTTTTCAAACCGAAATATTTAGTAAGTTCACGGTCGTTGATAATAATGTTGCCTTCACCCGGAACCAGGCGAACACGTGCAACAGAACTTTTCCGGCGACCGGTTGCATCATAAGTAACTTTTGCCATTTATTTGCTCCTCCTTTCCGGATCTTATCTTACGTCGATTTCCAACACTTCTGGTTGTTGTGCTGCGTGCGGATGTTCCGGACCAGCATAAACGTGCAATTTTGTGTAAATCTGGTTGCCAAGACGATTTTTAGGAATCATGCCGCGAACAGCAAGTTCAACCATCCTTACAGGGTTTTTCTTAAGCATATCACCAGCAGTTGTGAAGGTGGTACCGCCAAGATATCCGGAATGACGGAAGTAAGTCTTTTGAACCAATTTTTTACCTGTCAATACGACCTTATCTGCGTTAATAACAATTACATGATCTCCAGTGTCCATATGTGGGGTGAAAGTTGGTTTGTGTTTTCCACGAAGGATTTTAGCAACTTCAGCAGCCATACGGCCAAGAGTTTTATCAGCTGCGTCTACCACGAACCACTTGCGTTCAATGGTGGACGGTGTAGCCATATATGATTTCATCCTTGTCCCTCCCTATGAGTGTTTCGCGTTCAATATACTTCTTCTCGACAATTCCGGGGCTAGTGGAATTGATGTCAAAGTCATATGCATATATTGTAAACATCTTTGCAACTTTTGTCAAGAAAATATCAATAAAATACTTCGTCTAAATAAAGACCCTGCGGAGGTGCAGAAGTACCAGCCTGTCGTCTGTCGCCGGAGGCAAAAATTTCCTTAAAGCGTTCCAGAGTTATTTTACCAAGACCCACTCTAACCATGGCACCAACGAGATTTCTTACCATATGATACAGGAAACCATCTCCCTCAATGGTAAAACGCAGTTCCTGCTCACCTATTCTGGTCCACTCAGCCTTGTAGATATTCTTGATGGTCTTCACCGGTGCACTGCCGGCAGAGCGAAAAGCAGAAAAATCGTGTTCACCGATGATAACATCAGCTGCTGCCTGCATTAAAGACAAATCTGGCATTTTTTTGAACTGCCAGGCATAATTCCGCTCAAAGGGATTCACTGCTTCTGTAATCAGGATACGATAAATGTAGCGTTTTGCCACGGCAGAGTAACGGGCGTTGAAATCAGCAGTAACCTCTTCTGCTTTCCAGGCAACTATGTCTTCCGGCAAATAACTCGACATGGCTTGCACTATTTTGTCAGTCGGCACTGTGCCACCCGTTGCAAAAGAAATCACTTGTGCATGAGCATGGACACCTGTATCTGTTCTTCCCGAAGCTGCGATTTTGATTTCTTCGCCAAACATCCTGCTAAGAGCCTTTTCCACGATCTGTTGAATGCCAACAGCATTCTTCTGACGCTGAAACCCATGATAATTACTTCCGTCATAGGCAAGCGTAAGTTTCAGATAGCGCACAAAAAGCCACCCCATTTCAAAATTATCATAAGCACAATTAAGCCAGCCATGCTGGCAGCAGCCATCATATCCCTTTGTTGATAGGCAAGTTCATGCATCCTTGTCCTGCCTTCACCACCGCGATAGCAGCGTGCTTCCATCGCCACTGCTAATTCATCGGCACGACGGAAAGCACTGATGAACAACGGTACCAATATTGGCAGCATATTCTTTGCCCTTCTGACAATGTTGCCTGAGGCAAAATCAGCTCCTCGCGCTGTCTGTGCTTTCATTATCCTGTCTGTTTCTTCCAACAAAGTTGGTATAAAGCGTAAGGCAATCGTCATCATCATCGCCAATTCATGTGCAGGTACCCCTATTCTTTTAAACGGCTTCAGAATTGCCTCGATGCCGTCTGTCAAAACAATAGGTGAAGTAGTAAAGGTGAGAATAGAAGATATCATTAAAAGCAAAATCAGGCGCAGAGACATTTTTATGCCCATTGCCAAACCATCTTTGGTAATTATGAGGTATTTCCAGGACCACAAAACTTCACCCTGGCCGGTGAATACATGAATCCACAAGGTCAGTAGAATGATTATCCATAAAGGCTTAATAGATTTTAAAACCAAGATAAACGGTAATCGTGAAAAAGCGATTACAACAAAAAGAAACCCGATAACAGCTGCATAAGATATAGACTCCGCAGCCAGAAAAACAGCAATTATATAAACTAAAGAAGAAAGAATCTTTGTTCTGGGATCTAATTTATGAATAAAAGAATTACCGGGGTAGTATTGTCCGAGGCTAATGTCTGTCAGCATCTACATCCACCCCTTTGCCAATTTAATTTGTTGAATAAGATCCTCTGTTTTTAGTACATCATTGCCTATCTGCAGACCATGTTCACGCAAGACGTCGGCTAGCTTAATAGCCTGTGGCACATCTACACCTAAATTCTTTAAATCTTCGCGGTGATGTTGAAATACTTCAGCACTTGAGCCGTCAATAACTACCTTGCCCTTTGCCATAACGAGTAGTCTTTTCGCATATTGTGCAGCTTCTTCCATGCTGTGCGTAACAAGGATAACCGCCATTTTTCTTGCTTGGTACAGCGAATTTATTTCCCGGAAAATATTGTCCCTGGACTGCGGATCAAGACCAGCCGATGGTTCGTCAAGAATCAGATAATCAGGATCCATCGCTACAACACCTGCAATGGCTACTCTGCGCATTTGACCGCCTGATAATTGAAATGGTGAACGATTGGCAAAAGTATCATAATCCAATCCTACAAAGCTCAATGCTGCTTTGACTTGTTGTTCCACTTCCGCTTCAGATAATCCTTTATTACGCGGTCCGAAAGCTACATCTTCAAAAATTGTTTCTGCAAAAATCTGATGCTCCGGGTATTGGAATACCATGCCAACCTTATTTCTGGCCTTCTTTGCCTCCGCACCTTTACTGCTGATGTCAACTTCATCAACAAAAACCTTTCCCTGATCAGGGCTGAGCAAGCCATTAAGATGCTGCATCATTGTCGACTTTCCGCTGCCAGTATGACCTATAACAGCAATATATTCGCCCTTCTCTATAGTAAGAGTTACCTCTTTCAACGCCGTGCGTTCGTACGGTGTTTTTTTCATATATGTATATGAAACATTCTCTAATTTTATTGACATAGTGCTTCTGCCAACTCCTCAGGGGTTATAGTTTTTTCCGGTATCTGCTGTCCTAATGCTCTTAATTCAGCAGCAACCTCAGCTGCTATCGGCACTTCCAATCCTAATCCCTTAATTTGCTCAACTTTGCTGAATACTTCGGCTGGCGTACCTTGCATTTCAATTTTTCCTTGCTTCATAACGATTATCTTATCAGCCAAAAGGGCCTCTTCCATCTTATGCGTTATATAAACTACTGTAATATTTTTCTCTTTGTTCAATTTCTTAACAGTTGCAACTATTTCTTTACGGCCTTGTGGATCAAGCATAGCGGTTGGTTCGTCTAAAACTATGCATTTTGGCAGCAATGCCAATACACCGGCAATAGCCACACGTTGTTTCTGCCCTCCTGAAAGTAAATGCGGAGCATGCTTGGCATATTCAGTCATATTAACCACAGCAAGTGCGGCTTCCACCCTCGGCCTTATTTCAGCTTGGGGAACTCCAATATTCTCTGGTCCAAATGCTACGTCTTCTTCGACTATCGCAGCTACGATCTGGTTGTCAGGGTTCTGAAAAACCATACCAACAGTTTGCCTTATATTCCAAAGGTTTTCTTCCAGGTTTGAATCCATGCCATCAATCAGGCAAATTCCTTCAGTAGGACAAAGTAGTGCGTTAAAATGTCTTGCCAATGTTGACTTGCCCGAACCATTTGTTCCTATAACAGCGACAAATTCGCCTTGTTCAATTGATAAGTTTATGCCATCCAAAGCCCGTATTTCACGGTTCTGTGAATCGTAATATATGTGACTAAGATTCTTAACTTCGATTATTGGTCTCATCTTGTGGAAACTCCCTACATCTTCAATTAGTTACCAAATAAATATCTTCAATTATTATATTATTAATATGTTTTAACGTCAACCAGGATGTTGCGTTGGGTTAACTACTCTCTTTTTAACGCAAAAACATATCAGTAGCTTTTATAAAAAAATTGCAGAGACAATCGTCTCTGCAATTTTAGGCGTTGCTTATTAAACCAATTCCAAAATAGCCATTTCTGCTGCATCGCCACGACGGGGTCCGAGCTTGTAAATTCGAGTGTAGCCGCCGTTTCTGTCAGTATACTTTGGAGCTATTTCGTCAAAAAGCTTTTTAGTCGCTTCTTCATCCACGAGGAACGCAAGAACCT
>CAYLRW010000018.1:0-25963 GCA_964386405.1 uncultured Acidaminococcales bacterium
GCGGTACTGCTTATCATGCAGGTATGGTCGGCAAGTACTATTTTGAGCAGCTGGCACGCGTGCCGGTAGAAGTTGATATTGCGAGTGAATTCCGCTATCGTTCGCCAATTATTGACAGCAACTGTCTGACAATCATAATCAGTCAATCTGGCGAAACGAGTGATACGCTTGCGGCTTTAAGAGAAGCAAGACGGCTTGGTTCTCGTACTTTGGCTGTTACCAACGTGGTTGGTTCTTCTATTGCGCGTGAAGCTGATCAGGTAGTTTATACTTACGCAGGACCTGAAATTGCTGTTGCTTCTACCAAAGCTTATACTACGCAGTTGCTGCTGATGTTGATGTTATCAATTTATGTTGGACAGATCAAAGGTACGCTTGCTGCTGAGAGAGCTAAAGAATTGGTTACAGGAATCAAAATCATTCCTGAGCAGATTCATGAATTACTGGAGAATGTTGACCAGTTAAAAGTGTTTGCCACCAAATATGGCAATAGCCAGGATGTTTTCTATTTAGGACGTTCTTTGGACTATGCTGTGGCCTTGGAAGGCGCACTGAAAATGAAAGAGATATCTTATATTCATGCGGAAGCCTATGCTGCTGGCGAATTGAAACATGGTACACTTGCTTTGATTGTCGAAGGCGTACCGGCAATCGTACTGGCAACCCAGGAAGATGTTTATGAAAAGACAGTCAGCAATATTCAGGAAGTAAAAGCAAGGGATGCTGTTGTCATTGCTATCGCGTTGGAAGGGGATGACCGTATTCCTAAGTATGCGGATCATGTTATTTTCATACCGCGTGCAGAAAAATATCTTACCCCGTTGCTTTCCGTTTTACCTTTGCAGTTATTAGCTTATTACGCAGCACTTACCAGAGGCTGCGATGTTGATAAGCCAAGAAACCTTGCTAAATCCGTAACTGTTGAGTAAAAGAAGAACTCAATAATAATAAAAATACCGTAGCTATTATAGCTACGGTATTTTTTATTTATACAGCAATTCAATTGGGAAATTTGTCTTCAATTTCGTCAAGAATGCGTACGAGATCGGTAAATAAACCACCAATCTCTGGCACGAAGTCTGTCAGAGTAAGACGCCGCATCTCCAGAAAACTCTTAATCTGGCTGCTGCGTGCTTCCGCCAAAGACTTTGCCAGGAGGTCCTCAAGTTCAGGCGAAGGCGAAACACTTAATTCGCCAAAGAGTGCTATGCATCTGGCGGTTGCTTGCAGGACTTCATTGAAGTCAAGGCAATAACCCTTTGCAATTCTTAAATCGTATAAACTACGTGCGATACCTCTGACCTGAATGGTCATACGTTCCATCCTGTTCAGTACTGATGCCAGTTCTTCGACTCTTTTGCGTTCTTGTTTTCGAAAAGGAGTATAACGTAAGGAATTTAATGACAGCAGAAGATTTTCACATTCTTTTTCAGTCTGCTGTACTAATAAACGTGCTTTTTTGAGGTCACTTGATAGTTTTTCTTGTTCAGAGCAGCCTTCCATATCATGCAGGGAGTCGGCAAGACGTCTGGATAACTGTAAGATACCCTGTCTTAATGCTGCCGAAGCATTGGGCGGCGAGATAAGCATGTTAATAACGACAGCAGTAAGAGCACCGACAATCGTCTCTATGATGCGCCCAACCATATAACCATGTTCCTGCCCGTAACCGAGTACTAGCAGGGCACTGACGCCAACCTGTGAGATAATTTGTTGATTGAGTTGAAAGGCAGTTGATAAGGAAAAAGCGAGCAGAATGGCAATCAGAATGGAAATACCGCTGATTACGAAGAAATGACTGATCAGATCGCCGATACCAACACCGATAATAACACCTAAAGTGCGGTAAAGGCCTTTTTGGATAGAATCTGCTATCGTTACCTGGATAGTTAAGATGGCAGCTAAAGGCGCAAATATCGGATAGGGGTTATCGGATAAAAAAAGGGCAAGACCATAAGAAGTCCCAGCTGCTAATGCTGTTTTAATAACTTGCAAAGTAAGACCAATCTTGGCTAATGACTCCAGACTAAATTGGCTGTATTTCAAAGTAGGCTCACCTCCTGCTGGTAGTTTTAGCAATCAAATACCTGTACCGTCAAAGTCAGGAATAAAATCACAACTTGCTGCATCGCCATCTTGCACAAACCCGTCTTCAATATTTGAGGCAAATAAGTGAGCTTCAATTTCTTTATACTCGGCTTTTGAAACAGTACGGTTAATTTCAGGATACTTGGCAGCATCACCGCACGGTATATACTGATGCATGAGACTAAAAAGCACTTGCCCAGGTTTAAAAGTTTCAGCCACCCAATCAATCACACGTTTGCTGTTATCAACAAGACCCGGCAAGATCAGATGCCTGATTACGACGCCGCTTTGCAGGATTCCATCATCATCAATGCGGTAGTCACCAGTTTGACGGTGCATTTCCTTGATAGCGGCGGCTGTAATTCTGAAATAATCCGGTGCATTACTGTATTTGATGGCAGCAAGATTATCTGAGTATTTGAAATCGGGCAGATATATCTGGACTTTACCTTGTAACTTTCGCAAAGTGTCAATAGTTTCGAAGCCGCTGGTATTATAGACTACAGGAACAGACAGTTTTTCCTTGAGACTTTCAATAATTGCCTGGGTGAAATGGGTAGGGGTCACAAGATTTATATTATGAGCACCCTGTGCAATGAGATCATGGTAAATCTTTTGCAGATGCGGTATAGTAATTTCTTTGCCGAAGCCTTCACAACTGATTTTATAATTTTGGCAAAAAACACAATGCAGGTTGCAGCCGCTAAAAAAAACAGTGCCGGAACCGCGCGTGCCGCTGATGCAAGGTTCTTCCCACATATGCAGCCCCGCGCGGGCTACTATAGGTTTCATACCACAACCGCAGGAACCGAAGGTGCCGCTTGAAGACATGGTTTCAGGACGGTCAACTCCGCAGCGGTGCGGACAAATATAACAGAGAGTCATTCAAACATCTCCCTTCTGGATATTTATTATTGTAACACAGAATGCACAAACTGCAGCAGGTAAAGGCCAATTTTCTTCTGCTGTCAGACACAAATGGGGATGTAGCAAAATGGAAAACACTGGCACTTCTTTAGAATGCTAAGACAGATATTTGAATACGAAGATAGACAAGGGGTATTTTATCCGGCCAAGGGATAAAGAGTTCCTCTGGCCGCTTCCACACGCGACAATTCGCCTGCAGGCAGGCGGTCGCTGATGTGCAGCAGGCCCGTCACTTCTTTACCCCTTGACCGATAGGACTTTGCATACATTCTTTTCGTAACCTGCTAAAATAATATATGCTTATTTTTTAGAGGTAGTATAATTTGCTATTACTAAAGACAAAATCATTTCTAAGATATATCGGAGAACCTGAACACCTTGAACCCGATTGACAAAGAAGATGGTGAAAAGGTATAATCGATTCTAGAGAGGTCATATAACTGACGGAAGTGGATAACCACATGGAGTATGACCAGTAAGAGCCGACCGTCTGGGCAGAAGCAGCCCGGAGTGGCGGCTTTTTTCATACAAAGAAAGGGGAATACAGAATGAATGAATTGAAATTGAAGTATGGCTGCAACCCTAATCAGGATCCGGCACGCATATATATGAAAGACGGCAGCGATTTGCCGGTGGAAGTGTTGAATGGCCGTCCTGGCTATATCAATTTTCTTGATGCTTTCAACAGCTGGCAGTTGGTCAAGGAATTAAAAGAGGCTACAGGATTGCCGGCAGCTGCATCTTTTAAGCATGTCAGTCCTGCCGGTGCGGCAGTAGGTCTGCCATTGTCAGATATTTTAAAGAAAATCTACTACGTTGATGATTTGGAACTTTCGCCGCTCGCCAATGCTTATGCAAGAGCTCGTGGTGTTGACAGGATGTCTTCTTACGGGGATTTCGTAGCACTCTCCGATATTTGTGATGAACAAACGGCAACCATGCTGGCACGCGAAGTATCGGATGGTGTTATTGCTCCTGGTTATACAGATAAAGCACTGGAAATCCTGAAAACAAAACGTAAAGGTACCTACAATGTTATCAAGATAGATACAAATTATGTGCCTGATCCTGTCGAAAGTAAAGAAGTCTTTGGCATAACTTTTGAACAGGGTCGTAATGAAGTGAAAATTACAGAAGAACTGCTGAAAAACCGCCCGACTAAAAATAAAGAAATACCAGAAGCTGCAGCCAGAGATCTTTTGATTGCTTTGATTACCCTAAAGTATACTCAATCAAATTCAGTCTGTTACGTGAAAGATGGCCAAGCTATCGGCATCGGTGCCGGACAGCAGTCTCGTGTTCACTGCACTCGTTTAGCCGGTAATAAAGCTGACAACTGGTATCTGAGACAAAATCCTAAGGTCTTGGCGCTGCCTTTCAAGGAAAGCATCAGACGGCCAGATCGCGACAATACGATAGATGTTTATATCTCTGATGATGATCTGGATGTTTTGGCCGATGGAGCTTGGGAACAATTTTTCACTGAGAAGCCGGACCGTCTTAGCCGCGAAGAAAAGAAAGCTTGGCTCGCAACTTTGAAGGGAGTAGCTCTTGGTTCAGATGCCTTCTTCCCATTCGGAGACAATATAGAGAGGGCACAGCGCAGCGGTGTTGAGTTTATTGCCCAGGCAGGCGGTTCCATTCGTGATGACAATGTTATTGAGACTTGTGATAAATATAATATAGCAATGGCTTTTACCGGTTTACGTTTATTCCATCATTAAAAGCAAAAAAAGTTCCTTTGTATATTTTAATAGACAAAGGAACTTTTGCTTTTAATGATCTTATTTTTTTAAGTCAGTTATGATAGCGTTGCCAAAGCGGATATCTTCGGTTTTGGCGCCAATCATATCAGCAGAGACAAGCAGAGAGCCAGCCAGGTCAGCTTTTGTCAAATCCGCAGAGCGCATTATACTTAGGGTTAGATTAGAATTCTTTAAAACAGCTTCGCTTAAATCAGCATTTTGCAATTTTGCATTATACAAATTAGCGGCAGTAAAGTTAGTTTTGCGTAAGTCTGACTGGTAAAACCAGGAATTAGCGAGATTGGCATTTTCAAAGTCTGCTGAGTAGCCGGTTGCATAATCGAAAGTTGCTTCCCTGATATCGGCAGAACGAAAAGTGGCAAAATCAATAATGGTGTGGCTGAAACTGGTACGAAAAGCAGTAGCACCAGAAAAATCAGCACGTGAAAAAGTTGCATCTCTTAAATTGGCATGTGATAAATCTGCACCCGTAAGATCAGCCTTTTCAGCATAAACACTTTTCAGGTTAGCTTTCACGAGTTTTGCCCCAGTTAACGAAGCATTCTCTAAAGCTGCTCCTTCTAAGTCGCTAAAACTCAAATCTGCTCCTGATAAATCGGCAGACGTGAGATTAGTGTTAGCAAGCTGCGCACCAGTGAGATCGCCATTTGGACAACTGCCGGTTGTCAGCAGCCTGTCAAGGTCAGCTTGATTGTAGGCTAAGGCAGGCACTGTATTGAGTAATAAAATTAAAGATAAAGCAAATATTCTTTTACTCATGATTAGCTCCTATCTGCCAGCTCCGTCAGAAACTCCTGCGAGTTATCAGGCAACTTCTTGATAATCTTCCAGGGCTTATGTTTTGCGAGTTCCTCAGCACTATAAGAAGAGCCGGCCAGAACAATCAAAGAACGGGCACCGATAGCATTAGCGCATTTGATGTCGTTAGGCGTATCGCCTATAATTGTAACTTCTTCCGGTTTAATGGCTGGATTTTTCACATAGAGTTTTTGAAATGCGGCTTGAGCAAGAAGCGTGCGATCTTCACTCAATTCACCGAAAGCACTCAAACTATAGTCAAAGTAGTTTTCTATGCCATAGTGTTTTAATTTCATATGCGCTGCATGACCAACGTTGCCGGTTAAAAGGGCTGAAGTATAACCTGTCTCATTTTGCTCAAGATAGGTTAAAATATTTTTAACATTGGGTAAAAGACGACCTTGGTGTGATTGCAAAAACTCAGGTAATAACCGATAGTAGAGAATTAAGAGTCCTGCAGCATCTGAGGCTTGGCAGCGGCCTTTTATATCAGTAATAGCCGTTTTGATGATGTGTGCATCTGTACAACCAGCCAGTTCGTGCGAAAAAGTAAAGTCGTTGCAGTTGTAACGAATACGTATAGCTTCTTTGAGGGCATCAATACCGGCACGGGCAGAAAGAAGAAGAGTGCCATCAATGTCCCAAAATAAATATTTCATTGCTTCCTCCTGAGAACTTAATTAGCGTTCTTAAGAATTTGTTTTTGGCCCCATAACTATTTTTAATAGTCTTTTGCCAGCATTTCTGGCACGATGCATTGGTTTTATTTGAGATTTGCGGCGTGGTTTCATATCGTTTTGAGAACCGAAGTCTCCGCGCTGCAGAAAGGTGATTTTTGATTTATCAGGCGAAAATTGCTTTTTGATAAATCCAGCCAGACGATCTGGATCTGCTTCATCATTACAGGTAAAAATATCAACTGCGGCAAATCCCAATTCAGGATATACATGCAGATTGATGTGACCACGCTTACAAGGAATACTGAAGGAATATTCACCATTAACTTCAGCGTTGTAACAGATAGAATAAGCACCAATTCTATAATCTTCTACTGCTTTTTGCAGAATTGCTTCTACTTTTTTGCAGTCAGATAATATTTCGTCTTTGCAGCTGTACATATCTATGGCAATTTGAGCACCTTTTAGTTTCACGGAAAAGCTCCTTCCAAATATTAAAAATATTGCTTTAAGAATACTTAATGTTCGCTATATTATAGCGTATCGACTGTAGAATGTCAAAATGATGTCGGAAGTATGCTATAATAAAGAACATAGGTTCGGTAACGGTGGTGAAGATATGGATGAGTTGGAAGCAACAATTGAACATATAGTATTTCAGGCTGGGGACGGCAAGTTTTCGGTCTTTCGTGTGCGCAATGCCAAGCAGGAAAAAATTGCGGTAGTTTATAAAGGGGTACCGCCCTTTTTAGGCGAGCAGGTAAAATTATCCGGCAGCTGGTCTGAACATCCGAAATTTGGCAGACAGTTTCAGGCTTTGACCTGGCAAACGCTGCAGACATCATCGGCAGTCGGCATTGAACGGTTTTTAGGTTCAGGAGCTGTACACGGAGTTGGTAAGGCGATGGCGGCCAGAATAGTTGAAATGTTTGGTGACGAAACACTGAAGATTATCGGTGAACAGTCTTATCGCTTAACAGAAGTCTCAGGTATCGGCAAAAAGAAAGCTGATACTATTGCTTCTTCTTATGCTGAGCTGTCAGATATGAAAGAACTGATGCTGTTTTTGGAAGAGCATGGTATAAGCTCAAATTATGCGCCGAAGATACAAGCTAAATATGGCAATACTGCTTTGAAAAGAATTGAAGATAATCCTTATTGTCTTGCCAATGACATAATGGGTATAGGTTTTCGTACAGCAGACAGACTGGCAATGGCCATGGGTTTCAAACCTGAAAATGAAGGCAGAATAAAAGCGGGGATTGAATTTGCCTTGACACAAACTGCTTCTGCCGGTCACACTTGTCTGCCCGAAGAAAAACTGCTTACGGAAACAGCGCGTCTTTTACAAATAGCTTATGCTGAGGTTTATGAAATTTATAACAAACTGATTAAAGATGACCTGCTGAGAACGGAAGAATTTGCCGGTACACGCCTGGTCTATCCTGAGTATCTATACCGTGCGGAGATTGGCGTTGCCAGACGCCTTTTGTATCTGCGTGATAAGGTGAACAGGATCTGGCAGGTGGATTACCAGTCTGTTATTGAAAACTGGGAACATGAGACAGGTCTGAAATTAGCGGAAGCACAGATCGAAGCAATCAGCGCTTCTGTAGAACACGGCATCTTCATTTTGACGGGCGGGCCGGGAACTGGTAAGACAACTGTCGTCAAGGGTATTTTAGCTGTGTTGGAAAAGGCTGGTTGTAAGATATTGCTCGCTGCTCCTACCGGACGTGCTGCCAGAAGGCTTGCTGAGTCAGCAGGACATCCGGCTTCTACCGTACATAGAATGCTGGAGTATACGCCAAACGGAGAAGCTTATTTTTTTGGGCGCAATGAAGAAAATCCCTTGGAAGCAGATGCAATTATAGTTGATGAGGCCTCAATGCTGGATATTACACTTGCCCATAACCTGCTGAAAGCAGTTTCGGTTGGCTGTCGATTAATTCTTGTTGGCGACGTCGATCAACTGCCTTCAGTTGGACCAGGAACGGTGCTGAAAGATATTATACGCAGCAAAATGATGCCAGTAGTGCGTTTGAATAGCATCTTTCGCCAGGCTGCACTAAGTCCTATTGTTTTAAATGCACACAGAATTAACAAAGGATTGCAGCCGGAATGCGATAAATGCGATGATTTTTGTTTTATGGAAATCAACGATGAAACAGAAGCAGCTGAGTATATAGTCGATAATTATGCGAGAATAACGGCGAGCGAGGGTTGGGAAGGAGTGCAGGTCCTTTCACCAATGCATAAAAATCCTTGCGGTGTAATGAATCTGAACAAACTGCTGCAGGAGAGGATGAATCCTGCAGAACCCGGTAAGACGGAAATAATGACGCCCAACGGCTTATTGCGGACAGGTGACAAAGTCATGCAGATTCGCAATAACTACGAGAAAGATGTTTTTAACGGCGATATTGGCAGAATTGACAGAATCAGCGGGACCACTGTCAGTGTCCTTTTTCCGGAAAGACCGGAGGGTGAAAAGGTTGATTACGCACAGAGCGAATTGGATGAATTGCAGCTGGCTTATGCAATGAGTGTTCATAAAGCCCAGGGCAGCGAATATCCTGCAGTCATAATGCCGCTTGTCCCTAGCCATTTTATACTTTTGCAGCGCAATTTGTTTTATACTGGTGTAACACGTGCTAAGCAGAAGGTGCTTTTGGTGGGCAGCCGCGCGGCCGTAAACACAGCCGTCAGCAAGGATGACATGAGAAAACGGTATTCTCTGCTGGCTGAAAGACTGCAAGAAGAGAGTAATCTCGTTTAATAGTTTAGAGGCGAAGTCAAGTGTCCAATTTTTGCCAGTTACTTATTAATATCTTTTTCCCACCTGTTTGTATTGAATGCAGGCAAAGAATTCCGGCAGGAATGTTATGTCCTTCTTGCAGGAAAAAGCTTCAAGATTTCAGGATATTGCAGCCGAGAGCTTACTGCTGTCCTGACATTGAAAGCATCTGTCTTTTCTATCGTTATGATGGTGGTATAAAGAAAGCACTGCATGAAGTTAAATTTCACGGTGAGAAAAGACTGCTTGCTGCTATGGCTGAGGAAATGGCAATATTAGAAACACCAGAGCTTGCTTGTGAAATGTGGCATTTACCAAAAAACACACTTGTTGTCCCGATACCAACAGACAGCAAACGTGTAAAAGAACGCGGCTATGATGTACCACATGATATTTTTTGCCAGTGGGCCAAGAGGCATAATTTAGTCTGGGCAAAGGCCTTGGCCAGAATTCAGCCTACCAAACCTCAATATGGTTTGGATAGGAATGAACGCCGGAAAAATGTCCACGGTTGTTTTAGCACAACTGAAAATGTTCGTGATAAGCCAATTTTAGTTGTAGATGATATCTTTACCAGCGGTGCTACCGCCGAGGAAGCTGCTCGTGTGCTCCGTCAACAGGGTGCGCGTCATGTTTGGGTGATGGCATTTGCCGGCGGTGCTGATGATGATAAATAAAAAACATTCCGCTTTTCCGAAGGAAAAGGGAATGTTATTTTTCTTTTGCGGATATGACTGATTTTAGAAAAGCATGTACAACATCAGGATCAAAGCTTAATCCAGCTCGGTCTTGTAATTCACGGGTTGCCTCGGCATGCGATTTTTGCCAATGCTCTGTGCATGGGTTAATTATGCGGTCATAATGATTAGCAACAGCAATAATGCGAGCACCGAGCGGTATGTTAACACCTTTTAAACGTTTTGGATAGCCTGTACCATCCCAGTTTTCATGGTGGCACAGAATAATCTTCATAATGTGAGAGAACTCTGGTATATTTTCCAGCATGCTTGCGCCGGCCAGAGAATGATTTTTGTAAGTAGAGAATTCACGCGTGCTTAGATAAGGATATTTACTCAAAATGGTATTAGGCACGGCCAAGTGTCCAATGTCATGCAGAAGTGCAGCTGTTTTGATACAGGCTACTTCATCAAATGGGAGCCCCATTTTAGCAGATATGCTTACGGAGTAATTGCTTACCTGCTGGCTATGCAAATACAATGTCTTATTCTTTTGTTCCAAAATGGATAAGAAAAAATTGCATAGTTCCTTCGTTTTCCCGTCATTGGGAAATTCAAGGAATTGTGGAATGGTAAGCATGGCGATCCGTCCTTAACTAAACTAAATAAATAAACTAACCAAATACAGTATACTACAAAAAGACGTAAAAGAAACGCCTTATACGGCAATGTTGCGAAAAAAAATTGTTCTTAAAGGTATTTGAAATAGTATTTGTGGTATGGTTGTAACCAATTAATATTTCTGTTTACTGGCAATATACCTTCTTTGACGGATATTTCTCTTGCTATTTTGAGAACTTGAAATTATAATAGGCGAAGAGATACAACTCAGGTCTGTGGTTGCAAGTCGATGCCAGTTGCAGGCAAAACGATCCACGTAAGCAATCAAAGTATTGTGAGCACGGTGCAGCTTAGAAGTAAGTCCTGCCGCGAAGAGCGAGAGGGGTAGTAGTGGGGAGCGAGAACGCTTAGGAGCGAAACCTCCTGCAGGCGAGTGTGGGGGCGAAAACCAGGTCAGCTGAGTTGTTTTCTTTTATATTGTATGTCGCAGGCAATACCTCTAAATGTTATTAATGTATACATTTAAAAGGTATTGTTTTTTTTCTTAGATGTCTTATAATAATAGAAGTTTTAAGAATAAATATTAATCGAGGGGGTATTTTTGTGAAGAAGAAATTGCAGATCATTTTTATGTGTATGTTTGTCTTGGCTTTGTTAGTTGCTGGTTGTGGTGGCAGTAAAGCGAAAAAGGAACTGATTGTGGGAACGGAACCAGCTTTTGCACCTTTTGAGTTCCAAAAAGAGAATTCCAAAGATTTTGTCGGTTTTGATATTGACCTGATTCAGGCTATTGCAAAACAAATGGGTTATGAAAAATGCACTATTCAAGGTATGGGTTTTGACGCTTTGATTCCGGCTCTTGATGCTAAAAACATCGATGTAGCTATTGCTGGCATGACTATAACTGATGAACGCGCAAAAAAGGTTAATTTCTCCAAACCTTACTATAAATCAGGTCTTGCCATAGTAGTTGGTAAAGACAATACTGCCATAAAGGATGTTGCAGATCTCAAAGGCAAGAAGATTGCAGTACAAATCGGTACTACCGGTGCTATGGAAGCTGAAAAAATTGAAGGGGCTAAGATTACTTCCTTTAATACTAACGGTGAAGCCTGCCTCGAATTAAAAAATAAAGCGGTCGACGCTGTCATTGGTGATTTACCTGTTGAGGCATATTTCCTGCAACAGGGCGGTAATGATTTTGCTAAAATTGTTGGCAAAACCCTTACATCTGAAGATTATGGCATTGCAGTAGCAAAGAGCAATACAGCTTTGGCCAAGGATGTTGACAAGGCGCTTGAAACTCTGAAACAAAATGGCGAATACGATAAATTATACAAAAAATGGTTTGGCGAGATGCCTAAACAATAAGGGTAAAATATTAAGAATATGCAATAAATGCTAAAAATGTTGCACTTCCCCTTCTTTTGGTTGTATAATTAGCGAAGATAAAAACGCTAGGGGGAAGGTAAATGAAAAAAAGTTTTTTTGCAGCAATTACTCTTATTTTTGCTCTAGGTTTGTTGATGGCAGGCTGCGGCGGTGACAAAAAAGCTGAGCAAAAAGTTTTGCGTGTTGGTACGGAACCGACTTTTGCTCCTTTTGAATTCCAAAAAGAAGGCAGTAAAGACTATACTGGTTTCGATATGGATCTTGCGCGTGCGATTGGCAAACAGCTTGGTATGAAAGTTGAAATCGTAAGTATGGGTTTTGATGGTTTGATTCCTGCACTTAACGCTGGCAATATTGATGCCGTTGCCGCTGGCATGACAGTTACGCCTGAACGTGCAAACAATGTAAAATTCAGTGAGCCTTATTACAAATCCGGCTTAACTGTTATGGTCCGCAAGGATGACAATGTCATTACCGGCATTGAAAGCCTGAAAGGCAAAAAAATAGCAGTACAAATTGGTACCACTGGAGCGATGGAAGCTCATAAGATAGCTGATGCCACTGTAGTAGAATTTAATACCAATACTGAAGCTGCTTTGGAATTGAAAAATGGCGGCGTTGACGCAGTAGTTAATGATTTGCCTGTAGTTGCCTACTTCCTGCAACAAGGCGGCGGTAAAGATTATGCCAAGATGGTTGGTAAAGTCGTAACTGCTGAGGAATATGCAATAGCTGTGAAAAAGGGTAATGATAAGCTGGCTGGCGATATCAATAAAGCCCTGGCTGAATTGAAAAAGAACGGCGAATACGACAAAATTTATAAAACTTGGTTTGGCGAACAAGTAAAATAATCAAGTTATTTTCAAAACCGGAGTACATCGCAGCGTGTTGCCAGGATGTGCTCCGATTTTATTTGCTGCCCTAGTTGTTTATTAATTGATATCTTTTGTTGAAAGTTGGTGTGTGCGTGGATTTGAATTTTGAAATTATACAAAATGCAATTCCTCTTCTTTTACAGGGAGCCGGGATTACCATACAGATTACGGCCCTGAGTGTCGGACTTGGTCTTTTCATAGGCATGATTGTTGGTGTTGCACGTTTGGCTTCTATTAAGGTAGTTAAATATCTGGCTAACATATATGTGGATTTCATTCGTGGTACACCTCTGTTGGTGCAGATTTTTCTTGTTTATTTTGCTTTGCCGATATTGACGGGTTCACGGATTGACCCGTTTATTGCAGCCATTGCAGCTTGTTCGATTAACAGTGGTGCCTATATTGCCGAGATCTTTCGCGGTGGTATCCAATCCATTGACATTGGACAGACGGAAGCTGGCCGTTCGCTTGGTTTAAGCTGGTACCAGACGATGCGCTATGTAATTATGCCGCAGGCCTTTAAAAGGATCATTCCGCCTTTGGGTAATGAATTTATTGCTATGCTCAAAGATTCTTCCTTAGTTTCTGTTATCGGGTTCGAGGAACTAACCAGAAGGGGTCAGCTGATTATTGCACGCACGTATGCTTCGTTTGAAATTTGGCTTGCCGTTGCTTTTATTTATCTGATAATGACATTTACAATTTCACGCTTCGTGGCATATTTGGAGCGGAGGTACCAGACGAAATGATTAAGATTACAAATTTGCATAAAAGTTTTGGCACTTTGGAAGTATTGCAGGGAATTGATCTGGAAATAGCTGAAAGGGAAGTCGTTGTAATTATTGGACCTTCTGGTTCCGGTAAGAGTACGCTTTTGCGCTGCATTAACTATTTGGAAGAACCTACTTCAGGAACTATCTCTGTTGACGGCATTGAGTTAAGCGGCGAAGCCAATATCAATGCCATTCGTCGTGAAGTAGGCATGGTTTTCCAACGCTTTAATCTGTTCCCACATATGACGGTAATGGAAAATCTTCTGCTGGCACCGATGAAGGTGCGTAATCTGACGAAAGCAGAAGCTGAAAAAAACGCTCTTGCCCTTTTGAATAAAGTAGGTTTGGAAAGTAAAGCAAATGCTTATCCGGAACAACTTTCCGGCGGTCAGCAGCAAAGGGTCGCTATTGCTCGTGCTCTGGCAATGAAACCAAAAGCATTATTATTTGATGAACCTACGTCCGCACTGGATCCGGAAATGATCAAAGAAGTCTTGGATGTCATGAAAGACCTTGCCCAGGAAGGCATGACTATGGTTGTTGTAACTCATGAGATGGGTTTTGCACGTGAAGTTGGCGACAGAGTTATTTTTGTTGATGGCGGCAAAATAGTTGAACAAGGAGCACCGGAAGATATTTTTTCCTGCGCACAAGAGGAAAGAACCAAAAGCTTTTTATCAAAAATTCTTTAAATGTTACATTGTTTCAATTGTTTCATATTTCAGCCTCTCAAAGCCGGAATTTGCAGTAAAACAGTGTTTTCCTCTGTTCAGAGAAGGAATACTTTAACTGACGGCGAATCTATAAAACAAGAAATAAACAAAGTGCAGTTGGCTTTGTTTTTTATAGAAGGAGGTTTTGACTATGACAGTAAATGTACGTGGTAAAAACATCGATGTAACACCGGCATTAAAAGATTATATTGAGAAAAAAGTTTTAAAGGTAACAAGACAATTTAAAAATATTGGCGATATTTCTGTACTGATGAGAGTAGAGAAAGGTGATAGCGTTAAAGGCGAACGCATTGGCGATTGTGTAGTTGAGGTTTCATTCCCAGCCGGCGGTGTTAACTTCAGAGCACAAGAAGTAACGAAGGATATGTATTCCTCTGTTGATCTGGTAATTGAGAAAATAGAACGCCAGATTCACAAATATAAAACCAAATTGATGAGAGGCAGATATAATAACTTCCGTGAAGAAGCACCGGTTACGGCCGCTGTTCCAGCTGAAGAGCCTGAGTTTAAAGTCGTCAGAAATAAACGCTTTATTATGCGCCCGATGGGTGTGGAAGAAGCGATTATGCAGATGAACCTTTTGAATCACGATTTCTTCGTGTTTTTTGATGAAGAGCTTGAGGCTGTGAATGTTGTCTATCGCCGCAAAGATGGTGATTATGGTCTGCTGTCACCTGAACTGAAATAAGTTCATGAAAATGTTACAAAAACCCGGGGTGTGAATCCCGGGTTTTTTGACTTTTACGACCTGTTCTGCTAAAATTTACTATTGAGCGTAGGCTGATTTAGTGTGAAAAATGAGGAGTGATTGTGTTGCTCGAAGGTTTAATGAAAAAGATTTTCGGTGATCCGAATGAAAAAGAATTAAAAAACGTTCAAGTATATGTTGATGCAGTAAATGCTTTAGAAAAAGATATAGAAAATATGAGTGATGCCAGTCTTGCGGAAAAAACGTCTGAATTCAGGGATAGGCTTGCGAAAGGCGCAACTTTGGATGATATTCTTCCGGAAGCTTTTGCGGTTGTACGAGAGGCCTCCAGGCGTGTTCTTGGTTTGCGTCATTTTGATGTGCAGATAGTCGGCGGCTGTGTCCTGCATCGCGGCAAGATTGCAGAAATGCGTACTGGTGAAGGTAAAACTTTGGTTGCAACACTGCCAGCTTATTTAAATGCACTGACCGGCAAGGGCGTTCATGTTGTTACTGTCAACGAATATCTGGCCCGCCGTGACAGCCAGGAAATGGGCAGAGTTTTTAATTTTCTGGGCCTTTCGGTTGGTTTGATTATTCATGGTCTTGATTTCCCTGAAAGAAAAGCAGCTTATGCTGCAGATATCACTTATGGCACGAATAATGAATTCGGTTTCGACTATTTGCGTGATAACATGGTGGTTTCAATTGATCAAATGGTACAAAGACCTTTAAACTATGCGATTGTCGATGAAGTCGACAGTATTCTTGTCGATGAGGCTCGTACACCGTTGATTATTTCCGGACCAGGCGAAAAATCAACAGATCTTTATAAGGTTTTGGCACGTGTTGTTGCTCAATTAGTCGAGGGAGAGGACTACACTGTTGACGAAAAACTGAAAACAGCTGCTCCAACGGAAGTTGGTATTGCCAAAGCAGAAAAAATGCTTGGAGTTGCCAACATGTATGCCGGCGAAGCCAGCATTGATTTTTCCCATCAACTAATGCAGGCTTTGAAGGCAAAAGCCATTATGCACCGTGACCGAGATTATGTTGTTAAAGATGGCGAAGTTATCATTGTTGACGAATTTACGGGCCGTTTGATGTTTGGACGCCGTTTTTCTGAAGGTCTGCATCAGGCCATTGAAGCTAAGGAAGGCGTAAAAGTTGAACGCGAAAGCCAGACTCTTGCAACCATAACTTTCCAAAACTACTTCCGTATGTATGATAAACTTTCCGGTATGACTGGTACGGCTAAAACGGAGGAACAAGAGTTCCAAAAGATTTATGGGCTGGATGTAATAGTTATTCCTACCAATAAGCCAAATCAACGTATTGACTATCCGGATGTTATTTATAAAACAAAGAGGGCTAAATATAAGGCGGCAGCTAATGAAATAGAAGAATGCCATAAGACTGGCAGGCCTGTCTTGGTTGGTACCACTTCTATAGTGCAGTCGGAAGAGCTTTCAGATATTTTGAAAAAACGTGGAATTCCACATAATGTTTTAAATGCTAAGTTCCATGAAAAGGAAGCTGAAATCATCGCTGATGCCGGACAATTCGGCGCAGTAACGATTGCTACCAATATGGCAGGCCGTGGTACAGATATTGTGCTTGGTGAAGGAGTTCCTGCATTGGGCGGTCTTCACATTATTGGCACCGAACGTCATGAAAGCAGACGTATTGATAATCAGCTTCGCGGTCGTTGCGCACGTCAAGGCGATCCTGGTTCTACGCGTTTCTACCTTTCGCTCGAAGATGACCTCATGCGTTTGTTTGGTTCCGACAATATTTCAGGTATCATGGATAAGCTGGGAATGGAAGAGGACGAACCGATTGAACATAGTCTGGTAACAAAATCCATCGAATCGGCACAAAAGAAAGTTGAATCACGTAACTTTGATATGCGTAAACATGTTTTGGAATACGATGATGTTATGAATCAACAGCGCGAAGTAATTTATGCTCAACGCAAAAAGATTCTGGTAGAAAATAATTTGCGTGATAACATCATGGATATGGTTACGCGTGTTGTTGACAGAACGATGGCAATGTATGCTCCGCCGGATGTTTACTCTGAGGAGTGGGATTTGCCGGCTTTGATTGCATATGCTGAAGAATTTTACGCTCCGCCTAACACTTTAACGGTTGAACATTTACAGACTCTTAGCCGTGAAGAATTAAGCGAGTATTTGCAGCAGCTTGCTGTAGGCTACTATGAGCAAAGAGAAGAGTCAATTACTCCTGCTATTATGAGAGAACTAGAAAATCTTGTAATGCTGAAAGTTGTTGACAGTCACTGGATGCAGCATCTTGATGCCATGGATATGCTGCGTGAAGGTGTAGGCTTGCGTGCTTATGGTCAAAGAGACCCGTTGGTTGAATATAAACTTGAAGCTTATGATATGTTCCAGGCAATGATTGATGCTATTCAGGACGATGTAGTTCGCTATATGTTCAGGGTTAACGTAGTAACGCAGCCGAAAGTCGAAGACCACTTGCAGAATGCAAAGGTTAATAATCCAAGCGGCGACAGTGAGGCGGATGTCAAGAAACCAGTTGTCAAAGGTGAGGAAATTGGTCGTAACGATCCATGCCCTTGCGGCAGCGGTAAAAAATACAAAAATTGTTGCGGAAGCGAAAAATAGCAAACTGAGCGGAGCCGAAACTTATTGAGGTTTCGGCTTCGCTTGGGTTATTTATCGGAAATAAACTTTGGAAGGAAGTGAAACGTTTGCTTATAGAAGAATATAGACCAGAAATAAATAACTTAAAGCAGAAGTTAGACGAAATGAGGGGATCTCTTTGACGTCGTTCGCAAAGAGGACCGTATTGCTGAATTAGAGCACAAGATGGGGGAACCTAACTTTTGGGATAACCCAGACGAAGCGCAAAAAGTAGCGCAAGTTGTTACGCAGCTAAAAGATGAAGTAGGGATTTTCCGCTCCTTGGAAAGAAGGGCTGAAGATCTCGAAGTTATGCTGGAGCTTGCGATGGAAGAAGAAGATGCAGATATTGTTGGCGAAATAGAGCAGTCATTAACTTCTGTACGTGCTGATATCGAACATCTGGAGCTAGGCATGCTTTTATCAGGTGAATATGATACAAACAATGCCATTTTGACCTTGCACGCAGGTGCAGGCGGTACAGAAGCTCAGGACTGGACTTCGATGCTGCTTAGAATGTTTGGGCGCTTTGCAGAACGTTCCGGTTTTAATGTTGACGTACTTGATTATCAACCGGGCGATGAGGCTGGCGTTAAAAGCGTGACGCTTGGTATTAACGGGCATAATGCTTATGGTTACATGAAATCGGAAAAGGGCGTGCACCGTTTGGTTCGTATTTCTCCGTTTGATTCCAATGCTCGCAGACATACTTCGTTTGCCGCAGTTGATGTCATGCCGGAAATTGATGATACTGTAGAAATAAATATTAGTCCAGCTGATTTAAAGGTTGATACCTACCGTGCGAGCGGTGCCGGCGGACAACATATTAATAAAACAGATTCTGCCGTACGCATGACGCATATTCCTACAGGCATTATAGTGCAATGTCAGAATCAACGTTCCCAGATTCAGAACAGAGAGCGCTGCATGCAGCTCTTGCGGGCAAAATTATTTGAATATGAGAAACAAAAACAGGCGGAATTGAAATCTGATATTGCCGGTGAATACCAAGCTATTGAATGGGGCAGTCAGATAAGATCCTATGTTTTTCATCCGTATAATATGGTCAAGGATCATAGGACTGGTGCTGAAACAGGCAATGTCCAGGCTGTCATGGATGGCGACTTGGAGCTCTTTGTCGAAGCATATTTACGTAGTTTACAAAAGATAAAATAATCATGCAGAAGAATTGGAATAGGTGGAGATTTTGTTGAAGAAAACCTGTTATAATCCGGTGTTAATTATTATAATAGCGATTGCGCTAGTTTTTTCAGTTCTTTTGAATTTCCAGCGTCACTCTGTTGAACAGGCTAATCGAACAGTGGAAATGGCTATGGAATACGAAAGTATTGCCAGAATGGCACATGGCGAAGGTTTGCCTGAAGAAAAGGTACTGGAGATGTTCAAAGAACGCGGCGTTACCAGTCTGATTCTTTTTGATACGACCTTGCAAAAACTTGGCGACAAAGGTAAGGTTACGGTTGTTACAGGTTCTGAACTTTTGCATGCCTATCACACTAATCAGATACAGGGTGGTATATGGCAAGAGTTAATTGCCAAAGGGAAAATTTTGACGAATGCGGCTTATGTTACTGAAGGTTCATCTCCTCTTACCATGCAGGATGTGGAAGAAGATCTTACTTTACGCTTCGGTAAAGACCTTGTTCATGTTATTTCCGAGTCACCAAAGGTCATAGAGGTAAAAGGTGATACCAAACTTGTTGAAGGCGAAGCATATGGCGAACAAAAGGGTATTCTGCAAATGGACCTTGGCTTGTCTTCAGAAGAACTGCAGCTCGCCAAGAATCTTGGCTTTATGGTTATTGCCAGACCTGTAAATTATGGACACGGCTACAATATGGCTGCTGCTCCTGAACGTGAGCAAATTGATGGATTTTTCAAGCGCCTCGATAAATCCGGTGCTAAGATATCAGCTTTTGCCGGCAGCGGGAAAACAATACTTGGTTATAAACAAAACCTTGACTATGTAGCAGAAAACCTTCTTAGACGTGATATTACACTGGCGATGGTTGAGAATATTGTCCAGCTGCAGTTTGTACCATTAGAGGGGCTTGTACCTATGGCTGAACTAATGGATTACAAAGGGGCTCGTACTTACGTTATTGATAAAGCAGAGCAAAAGAAGCTGAAGGTTAATGAGGCAATGCAGCGCTGGGCTTTGACCGATGAAGAGCGAAACATAAGAATTAATTATGTTAAGACCTTCTTGGAACCACAGGATGGTAAGACCTTGCTGCAGACTAATCTTGATTATGTAGAAGATATTACCAAAAGTGTTGAAGCAAGAAATTTCACTATCGGCAAGGCAACTGTCTTTTCAGAATACATGCCTAATCGTTTGCTGTTTATACCGATTATCTTTGGTATTATATCGGCCGGAGTGCTTTATCTTACACAGCTTATTGAGGTTAAAAAGAAACATCAGTATCTTTTGCTATTGACCGCTGGCTTGCTTTTCAGTGCAGTAATTTTGTTTGCTAAAGGTCTATTGGCAAGACAAGTACTTGCATTGTGTGCTGCCACCGTTATGCCGGTGCTTTCGCTGAACTTTATCCTTAACATTTGGGATAACTACCGTGGAAACGGTAAGCCTTTAGCCTCTGTGCTCTTTGCAGCCACCTGGCAACTGGCTCTGGCTATAGCAATTTCGCTCGTTGGCGCTTCGTTTGTCGGAGCAATCCTTGGCGATGTGCGTTTTCTGATGGAGATTGATATTTATAAAGGCGTAAAGCTGACCTTTATTTTACCAATACTTTTGATGTTTTTCCTGTGTGTCAGAAGGTATTCTTTGTTCGAAGGTGATGACGATAGTAAAAATGTAATTACCAGAATAGAGAATGTCCTTTCCCGTCCTATAACTTTGAAAGTAGTTTTTGCCTTGATCGTTTTTGCTTTTGTTGCTTGGGTATTTATTGGTCGCTCAGGACATACAGCCGGAGTTCCAGTGCCGGATATAGAAGTCAAATTAAGACTTTTCCTGGAAGAAATGATGAAGGCGCGTCCGCGCGAAAAAGAATTTATGGTTGGTCACCCGGCATTTTATTTGGCGGCGTTTGCAGTCTACAATAAGTTGCCACGGCTCATCAGTGTAGCTTTTATTTTAGCTGCCACTATTGGCCAGGGTTCCTTGGTACAAACTTTTGCTCATATGAGAACTCCTATCGTAATGTCTTATATCAGAGCAATTGACGGTTATCTGCTGGGAGCCGCAATAGGTATCTGCGTACTTATTGCCTTTGCCATGTTCTACCCATATTTGCAGGCTTTACGAAGGAGATACTTGAAGCATGAGTAAAATTTTGATTTCCGGTTATTATGGTTTTTCGAATGCCGGTGATGAAGCAATGCTGACAGCCATCATAGAGGCTTTGCGTGCTGAACGAAAAGACGTCGAAATTACTGTTATGTCCGGTAAACCGGAAGTCACAGCAAAAAAACATGGAGTTAGATCAATTCACAGGTTTAGTCCTTTGCAAATACTTAAAGCAATGCTGCACACTGATTTATTGCTATCAGGCGGCGGCAGCCTTCTGCAGGATGTTACGAGTAAGCGCAGCATTCTCTATTATTTGAGCATCTTGCTTCTTGCAAAATTGCTGGGTAAAAAAGTTATGTTATATGCCCAGGGGATTGGCCCAATTAAATCATCTATTGCACGTGCTCTGACCAAATACACTTGCAGAAAGGCAGACCTTATTACGGTAAGAGATGATGGTTCTTACGATGAGTTATTGGAAATGGGGCTGTCAACAGATAAGGTCTTGGTTACTGCTGATGCAGTATTTTCATTGGTTGCTGATCGCAAAGATATTGGGAGAAAGATCCTTCAGAAAAATGGGTTGCAGGGGAATAAACCAATTATAGGTATTGCAGTCAGACACTGGCAGGGAGAACAAAGATTTATGCGTGTTTTCGCTGATGCTGCTATGAAACTGCGCAAACAATATGATGCCTGTATCGTTTTTGTACCATTGCAGTTCCCTGCTGATACAAAAATAGCTGAGGATATTGCACTTTTGATGGAAGACCATGAGGATACTATTATTCTTAAAGAAGGTTATACGACCGAAGAATATGTTTCTCTCATCAGTAATCTTGATTTTCTGATAGGTATGAGGCTGCATGCGCTGGTTTTTTCAGCGTTGGCTGGTGTACCGTTTTTGGCTGTTTCCTATGATCCCAAGGTTGACCGTTTTGTCAAAGGGATGGAAGGAACAGCTGCTGGCAGCATTGATAAGATATCCTGTGAAGATATTCTGCGTGAAAGCGCAAAAATGTGGCGCCATGTGCCAGAGAAGCAGAACGCTAAAATACAGATCTTGCGTGAAGAAGCACAACGTAATGCTGCGCGGGCAATTAGTCTATTGCCAAAATGCTAAAATAAAGGAGGCCTTGCCTTGCTATTAATGAGTGGTGTCAGTAAAACCTATCGTAATGGTTCAGTGGCTTTAAAAAATATTGATTTACATATAAAGCCTGGTGAGTTCGTTTTTATAGTCGGGCCTAGTGGCGCTGGTAAGTCTACCTTTATCAAGATGTTATTCAAAGAAGTATTACCAACTACCGGTAAAATTTATGTCGACGGTGTTGATGTGCTTGCGTTGACTGACAAGGAAGTGCCATTTTTACGCAGACAATTAGGTATTATTTTTCAGGATTACCGCCTTTTACCAGATCGTACTGTTTATGACAATGTTGCTTTTGCCATGCAGGTAATTGAAGCGCCACCGGTGAAGACCAGACGCCGTGTAATGACGGTTTTGGAACTTGTCGGCCTTAAAAATCGCGCCAATGCTTATCCGGCAGAACTTTCAGGCGGTGAGCAGCAAAGAATAGCTATTGCCCGGGCAATTGTCAATGATCCTATCATGGTAATTGCTGATGAACCTACTGGTAATTTGGATCCGGAGACTAGTAAGGATATTATGCGTATTTTTACCGGCATTAATGAAAGCGGCACGACAATAGTAATGGCAACTCATGACAAAGATATTGTAGATGCTATGGGTAAACGTGTCATTGCAATAGAAAATGGCGTAATTGTCAGAGACGACGCCAAGGGAGTTTACGGATATGAGTCTGAGCACTAAAGAGTATTTTATTCGGGAAACCTTTAAGTCAATAAAACGCAATCAGCTGATGAGTCTGGCTTCGGTTTCAACTGTGGCTCTTTCTTTGTTAGTTCTTGGGTTTTTCATGGTTATGGTTTTTAATACCAATCATGTGGCGAAGTTCTTAGAAACGCAGGTTCAGATTTCTGTTTATATGGAGGATGCTGCCAGCTCTGAAACGTTGAAAGCTACCGAAAAAACGTTGAAGGAAATGCCTGGGGTTACAAGTGTCAAGCCAATAACTAAAGACGAAGCCTTGGAAAGATTCAAGGATAGACTGGGGAGTCAGGCTAATTTACTTGATTTTATAGGTGATGAAAATCCTTTCCCTTATTCTTTTGAAGTACATGTTGATAAACCAGAACGTATCAGCGAGTTGGCCCCAAAAATTGATGATCTTAAAGGTGTAGAGACTGCTAAGTTCGGGCAGGAAGTCGTTGAGAATATTTTCAAACTGACAAAAATAATGAGATTTGGTGGTATTTTGCTCGTCTTTCTGTTAGCTATGGCTACTCTCTTTATTATTGTTAACACCATACGCATCACTGTTTTTGCCCGCCGCAGGGAAGTAACAATCATGAAATATGTTGGAGCCACCGACTGGTTTATTAGATGGCCATTTTTATTGGAAGGCATGTTTTTGGGCTTTTCCGGTGCGCTGGTTGCAACTCTTATTATTAATCAGATTTACGGAGCTATCTTAAATAGCGTACATACAACACTTGCTTTTTTCCCGCTCCTTCCTACCTGGCCGTTACTGTTGTATATAGATATTACACTGGTGGTTATCGGTACAGCTATCGGGGCTGCAGGCAGCAGCATCTCTTTACGTAAATTCTTAAAGGTTTAATGTCGGAGGCGCTTATGTTGAAGAAAGAGATAACAGCCGTGCTATTGGCCGCAACATTTTTTTTGAATTTGGTTGCGCCTGTCGGTGCAGCATCGATTGATGATAAGCAAGCTGAGCTGGAAAGCATCCGACAACAGCTTTACAATAAAGATGTAGAACGTGAGAATGCTAAGCAAGTTGTTGCTTCAGCAACTGATAAACTTCTTGAGTCGCAGGCTCAGCTCAGCGAAGCACAGCATGCGCTTGCTACGGTTGAAGAAGAGCGTGAAGATCTTGAAGATCAGATTTCCAGCAATACAGCGGCTTTGGATAGAAAAAAAGAGCAGGTTGATAAACGTGTTGCTGTTTACCGCGGGCGATTGAAAGATATTTACATTAACGGACAGATAAATTACTTGGACGTACTTTTAGGTGCAAAGGATTTTTCTGATTTTTCTTCGCGGATGTATTTGTTGAAAAAAATTATTGCCAATGATATTAACTTGTTGGCAGACCTGAAAAAGAAAAAGGCAGAATTGGAAACGGCACAGGAGATACTGGCAAGTAATATGGCCAGAGTTAAGGCTGTACATAGTGAAGTATCATCTAAGCAGCAGTTAGTTGCCCAAAAAACAATGGAGCGCGAAGCAGCTTATAACGATGCAGTAGCCGAACAAAGCAGACTGGATGAAGAATACAATGAATTGATGGCTACTTCTGAGCGTATAACGGATATGATTCGTAACTTGGAAAACGGTGGTACTATTTCTTCCGCCAGCAGAGGGTCAGGAAGTTTTGTCTGGCCTATTTATGGAGAAATCACTTCTCCTTTTGGCTGGCGTACACACCCAATTTTTGGTACGCAGAAATTCCATTCCGGTCTTGATATTGCAGCCGATTATGGTGATCCGATAGTTGCTGCTAATTCTGGTACGGTAATCTACGCCGACTGGATGGGCGGCTATGGCAACGCAGTGATGATAGATCATGGCGGTGGCTTGGTTACTTTGTACGGACACAACTCCAGCCTTGCTGTCTATAATGGGCAACAGGTGGCAAAAGGCCAGACAATTGCTTATGCGGGCAGTACTGGTTATTCTACAGGGCCGCATTGCCATTTTGAAGTGCGTATTCATGGTGAAGTAACTGATCCAATGGATTACTTACCATAAAATTGGAGGAACCTGAGCATGTTAAAAAAAAGATTTAGTATCGTTACAGTTATTATAGCCTGCATTTGCTCTTGTGGCTTGGTTATTGCCGCGTTGATCTATGGGCTGCAGTCTGTAACGGGCAGCTTACCGGGAACCTTCAAATTTCTGCGGGCACTTTCTATAGTCCGCGGCAGTTTTATCGAAAATGTTGATTATAACAAGTTATATGAGGGCGCTATTAAGGGTATGGTAAATGCTTTGGGTGATCCATATTCTGTCTATCTTGATGATGAAAGCTTCAAATCATTGATGACCAGTACCGAGGGACATTTTGGTGGTATTGGCGTTGTCATCGGCATGAAGGATAGTAATTTTGTAGTTATCGCACCGCTCAAGGGTACACCGGGAGAAAGAGCAGGTATCAAAAGCGGCGATAAGATAACGGCTATAGACGGTAAAAAGAGTGCTGGACAAACGTTGGAAGATGTAGTCGCGCAAATTCGCGGCAAAGAAGGAACCAGTGTCGAAATTGAGCTTAAAACTGCAGCCGGTGAAGCAAAAACAGTACGCGTAATTCGCTCTGACATTAAACTGGAAACTGTGGCTGGAGAAATGAAGAATAATAAAATTGGCTATATTCGCATAAGCATGTTCAATGAGAGTACAGGTTCTGATTTTATTAAAAAGTTCCATGAGCTTGAAGGTCAGGGAATGGAAGGGTTAGTACTTGATCTCCGTGACAATCCCGGCGGTCTCCTCAGTGAAAGCGTTAAAGTTGCCGAATTGATGGTACCTAAAGGACCGATCGTTTCGGTGACTGAGAAAAGCGGTAAAAGTGTTACTGAATATTCCAACCTCGAAAAAACGAAATATCCTGTGGCAGTAATTGTTAACCAGGGGTCAGCAAGTGCTGCAGAAATTGTAGCAGGTGCCCTGCAGGATACTCAGGCCGGAAAACTTTTTGGAACCAAAACTTTTGGCAAAGGGTCCGTGCAGGCTGTCAGCAATCTTGATGAAAGCACGGGCATGAAATTAACAATAGCTCACTATTATACACCTAGCGGCCGTTCTATCAACGGTACCGGTATAGAACCAGACGTTGTGGTTGAGCCAACCGGTGAGATGGGTGAGAATCAGCTAAATACGGCAATTAGTTATTTAGAAAAAGAACTGGCAAAAAAATAATTTAATAATTTAAAGGGCGTCTGCTATTAATGCGGACGCCCTTTAAATATCACTGCAATTCTATGAAATAGGCGAAAAAAATGCTATAATTAATCTCAATTGAGAAACTTTATTATTACGGAGTAGAAAATGGAATTTAAAATCAAAGCACCTTTTGAACCGGCAGGCGACCAGCCAGAGG
>CAYLRW010000019.1:0-15958 GCA_964386405.1 uncultured Acidaminococcales bacterium
ATTCAAAGAGATTTTGCCAATTATATTAGAAAACAATTAGTCAATGGCATGAAGGACTTACTACCTGGCAGATTAATACCAGTAGTTTTAGATGCAGCTTTTTTGGATCCTGATAAACAAGTCAATCAGATTTCAAAGGAAGAACGGTCTCGGCTTGCCTACAATTTAAAGAATCTATCATTCCCGATAACTCGAACAAGACCTTTGGCTGAGGCAATAGTTACGGCTGGCGGTGTTTCTACTAAAGAAATTAATCCAAAAACTTTTGAATCAAAAATCGTTAAAGGACTGTATTTTGCTGGTGAAGTTATTGATGTTGATGGTTATACCGGAGGCTATAACCTGCAAGCCGCTTTTTCATCTGGCTATGCTGCCGGTTATGCTGCAGCACAGGATTAATTGATCTGATAGAGGTGTTATTTTTGGATAAGAAAAAACTTGTTATAGCTATTGATGGCCCAGCCGGTGCCGGTAAAAGCACTATTGCGAAGATGGTTGCAGAAAAACTGGAATATGCTTATATTGATACTGGTGCTATGTATCGGGCTGTTACTTATAAATTTTTGCAGATGCATATTCCTTTCAATGAAGAAATTGTAGGTAAGGTTGCGAGTGAAATAGATATTACTTTTAAGCCCCAAGATGGTTTAAATATGGTATTTGTTGATGGAACGGATGTTACAGAAGAAATAAGGTCTTCAGAGGTTACAAACAATGTATCAAGAGTATCAGCGGTTGCCGCTGTTCGTACTGCCATGGTAAACCTTCAGCGTAAAATGGGTGAAAATGGTGGTGTTGTAATGGATGGACGAGATATTGGCACAGTTGTTTTCCCAAATGCAGATGTTAAGATTTACTTGACAGCCAGCGTTGAGGAAAGAGTAAGCAGACGCTATAAGGAACTAGTTAATAAAAATTTAAGCGTTGATAAAGCTAAATTAAGTGAAGAGATAATAGCGCGCGATAAATATGACAGTGAACGTGAGATATCGCCTTTACGCTGCGCAGAAGATGCTTTTTATCTTGATACATCAATTATGGATAAGCCAGAAGTTGTAAATAAAATACTCGATATCTGCAGGGTGAAGTAAAATGTTTTATTCATTTCTAAAAGTACTTCTGTATGTGCTGGCAAAAATTGTTTTGCGTCTCGAAGTATCGGGGACAGAAAATATCCCCAAAAGTGGGCCAGTAGTGATAGCGAGTAATCACTTGAGCCTTCTTGATCCGCCAATAATCGGCGTTGCAGCTACCAGAAAAATTCATTTCATGGCCAAACAAGAGCTGTTTGTACCAGTGCTTGGTTCTATCTACAGAACGTTAGGAGCTTTCCCGGTACGACGTGGTGCAGCTGACAGAAATGCAATTAAATATGGAATAGATTTGTTGTTGGCACAAAAAGTACTGGCTATTTTTCCTGAAGGCACAAGAAGCAAAAATGGTCAGCTTGGCAAAGCAGAGCCAGGAGCTTTAATGATGGCTGGTAAAGCCAGAGCAGCAATAATACCAACCGCTGTTAGCGGAACTAACTTACGCTCAAGCGGCAAGATTTGGCCGAAGGTAAAAGTAAAATTTGGAAAACCTATTTATTTTCTGGAGGATGAGCCTGTTACTAAGGAAGTTATAAAACGCATGACGGATGAATTAATGACTGAAATTCAAATGTTATTAGATAAAAATTGAGGTTCAAGATGAAAATAATCATTGCCGATAATTGCGGTTTTTGTTATGGAGTCAAAAGAGCTGTAGAAATGGCTCTAAAAACTGTTAAAGATAAAAATAAAGTAGCGACACTGGGACCGCTGATACATAATCCACAAATGATAGAGCTCCTAGCTAGAAAAGGTGTCGGTTGTCTGGACAAATTGAAAGATTTTCCTGTGGAATCGACCGTCATACTGCGTTCGCACGGAGTCGGACCTGATATCTACGAGCAGACAAAAAAAATGAATTTAAATGTGATAGATGCGACCTGTCCTAATGTATTGAGTGCCCAAAAACGTGTTCGTCAATTAGCAGATGATGGTTACCTGCCTATTATAATAGGCGAGAAAAAGCATCCTGAAGTTCAAAGCATACTGGCTTGGGCTGGAGAGCTTGGATGTGTTGTGGAATCTATTGACGATATTAAAGATGTACCGCCAGCAGCGAGATATGGTGTTGTAGTGCAAACTACGTTTGAGTCTGATAAGTTTGAAAAAATACTAGCAGCTATTCAGAGTGAGCATAAAGGGCAGTACAAGATTGAGCGAACTATTTGTAATGCAACAGCGAAGAGGCAGGCCTCTGCAGTTGAATTAGCAAAACGTTCTGATGCAGTATTTGTAATTGGCGGACGCAATAGTGCGAATACCAGACATTTATATGACATTGTAAAAGAAAAATGTAATAAAAGTTTTCATATTGAAACTGCTGATGATATTTCAATTGAAATGATAAAGGATTGCAATACAATAGGAATTACAGCGGGAGCTTCTACTCCTGACTGGCTTATTAAGGAGGCTATTCATAAAATGGAGACAATGGAAACAATGGAGAGCTTGTTGGAAAAAGAAAGCATGCATCTGCACTTGGGAATGACCGTCCAAGCAGTAGTAGTTGCGATTACGAAAGAGGAGGTAATCGTTGACTTTGGCTATCAGAGCGAAGGGAGAATATCTTTTTCGCAATGGTCTTTAGATGCTACTCGCGAAAGTGTTGAAAATGAGGTGAAAATTGGCGATACTGTTACTGCAAAAGTAGTGGCAAGTGAGAACCAGGATGGTTTTGTTGAACTATCAAAAATTAAAGCTGAGGCCGAAAAAGCTTGGGAAACGATTAAAAGCTTGGCTACAGATAAAAAGATTATGGATGTTAAGGGACTTGCTGCGGTTAAAGGTGGACTTACTGTTTCTGCAAATGGTGTTGTAGGTTTTATTCCTGCTTCACACCTCGAATTGACACGTGTAAGTAATATTGCTGCTTATGTAGGTAAAAACCTGCAAGCCGAGGTAATTGAATTTGATCCTGCAAAAAAACGTCTGGTTCTCTCCAGACGGGAATTACTTAAAGCAGAAAAAACTGCGGCCGATAAGTTAGTAAGAGAAGAAAAAGAAGCGCGTTTTCAGGCCGCTAAAAATGCAAGGGTTGCGGCTGAAAAACTTGCTTATGATAGCATCAACGAAGGAATGACTGTTAAAGGTACTGTCAAAAAAATTGCTGATTTTGGTCTTTTCGTTGAAATAGCGCCAGGCTTGCAGGGACTTGTCCATGTTTCCGAAATGTCCTGGGATCGTAGTAAAAAACCTTCTGATCTTTACAAAGAGGGTGATGTAGTTGATGTTTTTGTTAAAAGCATAAATCAAGAAGAAAAAAGAATTGCCCTCAGTATTAAGATGCTTACTCAAGATCCATGGCAGGCTGACATTGAAACCATCAAAGAAGGAAATATCATTGATGGCAAAGTAGAAAGATTTTTGGCTTTTGGTGCTGTAGTCTCTATTACAGCTCATGTTGAAGGTCTTGTACATGTATCTGAAATCTCGGATCAAAGAGTGAATAAACCTGAAGAGGTACTCAAAATTGGCCAAGAAGTAAGAGTTAAAGTAATAGGTGTTGATAAAAAACATAAAAAGGTAAGCCTAAGCATCGCAAAAGCTCGCCATGATGAAGATAAGGCTGAATACACACCATTTTTGAATGCCAATCCTGAACTGTCAGTTGATATATCTGAAAAATTAAACGCGTTGAAAACAGAATAAATTTGGAGGAAGAGATGATTCGTGCAAAGCGAAAAATGGACCATATCAAATTATTGACACAGCTATGTGATGGTCCTTTAACTGCTGGTTTCGAAAATGTGCGTTTTATGCACAATTGCCTGCCTAATCTCAATTCTCAAGACATAAAATTATCTTCAAATATCGCAAATATAAAACTGAATAATCCTGTATTAATCAATGCAATTACAGGCGGCGCTGATGTTTTGTCAGCTGAAAACCAAATGCTTGCTGAAGTGGCTTGCGCAACTGGGTGTGCCATGGCAGTCGGTTCTCAATATGGAGCCGTAACACGACATGAAGGAATTAGAAGCTTTGAAGTTGTAAGGAAATATAATTCTAAGGGAATTATTTTTGCCAATTTAAGCGCTGATGTGAGTACTGATATCGCTGAGAAAGCAATCGCCATGATTGGCGCAGATGGTTTACAACTGCACTTAAATGTTGCACAAGAGCTTGTTATGCCAGAAGGCGATCGCAATTTTAGCGGTTATCTGCATAACATTGAATTAATTTGTGCAAAAACACAAGTGCCTGTGATTGTAAAAGAGACGGGTTGCGGCATGACCAGTGAGCAAGTCAGGCAGCTTTTAAATTGCGGTGTTGCCGCTGTTGATGTTGGTGGTGCAGGCGGTACTAATTTTCTTGCTGTCGAAGCAGCACGCAGACAGGATAGTGGATATAATGAAATGCTAGGCTGGGGTATTCAGACAGCACTATCAATTCTAGAAGCCAGAACAATTACAGCTGGCAATAATTGCGGCTTAATTGCTTCAGGTGGTGTACGTAGTGCACTTGATACTGCTAAAGCTCTTGCTCTAGGTGCTGATGCTGTTGGCATGGCAGGTAATATTTTGTTAAAAATTAAGTTGGAAGGTGTATCATCTGCAGTTCAACAAATTACTAAAATGCTCGAACTTCTGCGTAATATTATGTTGCTGACAGGCTGCAAGAATATTGCTGACTTAAGAAAGACGCCAGTGCTATTTTCCGGTATTCTTTTCGAGTATATGACTTGTCGTGGCTATGATTTACCAACAATATCCAATCAACGTTGATTAAAACTATGTGCGAGAGGAGCAGACGCTCCTCTTGCTTTGTGTTTTAATGCTATTTCATGTTATAATTATATGCTAGTGTAAAATTGTGGGTTAGGAGACGATGCGACATGAAGGGTCTTATTTCTGCAGTCCGCCGCAATACCATAGCTGAAGAGCTTGGTATAAAGCCTGGCGAAAAACTCATTGCCGTAAACGGTACCAGCCCTACGGATATAATTGAGTTGAGTTACCTTGTTGCAGAGGAAAAAATAGATTTATCTATTGAAAGTCAAGATGGCGAATTGCGCCATGTTATAGTTGAAAAACAGCCTGATGAGGATTTAGGTATAGAGTTTGATTCTGCCGTATTTGATGGAGTAAGATATTGCCACAACAAATGTGTCTTTTGCTTTGTAGATCAAATGATACCGGGCATGCGCAATACTTTATATGATAGGGATGATGATTTCCGCCTTTCATTTTTATATGGTAATTTTTTAACGTTAACTAACATGAAAGAATGCGATTATGAACGAATCATTAAAACACATATGTCCCCACTGTATGTTTCTATTCATGCAACTGATTCTGATGTGCGTCGCAATATGATGAAGAATAAAAATGCCGGAAATATCCTCGACGATTTGCAACGTCTTATTGATAATGGCATTACTATTCATACCCAAGTCGTTTTATGCCCTGGATTTAATGATGGCGAAATACTTGAAAAAACTTTTAAAGATCTGGTCGCCTTAGCTCCAATGGTAGAAACTATGGCTGTTGTACCGGTTGGATTGACAAAAAACCGTGAAGGGTTACCGGAGGTAAGGCTTTTTACTTCAATTGAATGTCAAAATATCATTTTACAAGTTGAGAAATGGCAGAATGAGTGCCGTGAAAAATTTGGGAAGTCTTTTATCTATTTAGGTGATGAGTTCTACATTAATGCCGGAATTAATCTTCCTGCTGCAGAAAGATATGATGGTTTCCCTCAAATTGAGAACGGTATTGGCTTAAGCAGAAATTTCCTCGATGAATGGGAAAACTCTTCAGTAGCACCGGCAGGTTGCGATAGAATTGAAAATGCATTAGTGCCGGTAGGTGAATCCGCCTATAAACTTTTAAAACCATTATTTGACGACTATAATAACAAATACAAAACAGGGCACACACTGGTTGCTGTAACTAATCATTTTTTTGGTAAAACCATTAATGTTACAGGTTTATTGACTGCCAGCGATATCTTAAGCGCAGTATCTGGTTTTGCAGATTTTAATCGTATAATTTTACCTCAAGTCGTGCTCAATAAAGATTTATTATTTTTGGATGATATAAGTTTAGCAGATTTTAAAAAGCTGTATAAAGGTAAGGTTGAGTGTGCCCAAAATGCCAAGGAACTGAAACAATTACTCGCTAAACAAGGAGGCTAAATTGTGAAAGGCTATGGTTTATTGCAAGTGTACACAGGTACGGGTAAAGGGAAAACAACCGCAGCACTTGGTGTTGTGCTTAGAGCTAGCGGTTACGGTGCCAAAACCCTGATGATTCAATTTCTGAAGGATGATAAAGGATATGGTGAATATGCGGCAGCAAAGTTTATTCCAGGTTTTGAGTTAAGGCAAGTAGGCAGAGACTGTTTTGTTGATTTTGCTAATCCTGATCCGATTGATTTAAAAATGATGTATGAAGGCTGGTCGTTAGCTAAAGAAGCTATTTTGTCCAAAAAATATGATATCGTTATACTTGATGAATTAAACGTCGGATTATTTTATAAGATGTTACCTTTGGATGAGGTAATTGCTTTTTTAAAAAACGAAAGAGGAAAAACCGAGGTAATAACAACTGGCAGATATGCGCCAGAGCAGTTAAGAGAAATTGCAGATTTAGTTACGGATATGCAATCCGTAAAACATTACTTTTTTGCCGGTGTACAATCACGTGACGGCATTGATCATTGAGAGTGAGGAAAAGAAAAAATGGGTAAGCCTATAGTAGCTATTGTTGGAAGGCCTAATGTAGGTAAATCAACACTATTTAATATTTTTGCCAATAGCAGGATATCAATTGTTGAAGATACACCAGGTGTAACTCGTGACCGTCTTTATGCTAATGCAGAATGGCTGGACAATGAGTTTATGATTGTTGATACCGGTGGTATTGAGTTAATGAGCACTGACGAGATAGCTGTGTCTATCCGTCAACAGGCACAAATTGCGATTGCCGAAGCAGATGTCATATTATTTGTCTGTGATGCACGTGCGGGTATCACAAAAGATGACGAAGAAGTTGCCAAAATTTTGCGTGTGTCTAAAAAACCTGTGATTTTGGCAATAAATAAAGCGGACTCGCCAAAACAAGAGTTGGAAATTTATGAGTTTTATAACTTAGGTATAGGTGAACCAATACCTGTATCTGCAGCAAATCATTTGAATTTGGGTGACCTCCTTGATGCTGTTGTTGATAAATTCCCTGTTAGTGCAGGTGATCGTGATGATGAGAATAATGATGAGATTAAGGTTGCCATTATTGGTAGACCAAATGTTGGTAAATCGTCTATTTTTAATTCACTGGTAGGAAAAGAACGTTCTATTGTCAGCAATGTTGCAGGCACGACAAGAGATGCAATTGATACGCCGGTTTCTAAGGATGGGATTAATTTTCTTTTCATTGATACTGCAGGAATGAGACGCAAGGCGAGAATTGACGAACCAATCGAAAAATACAGTATTATAAGATCTTTGCGTGCTGTGGATCGCTCCGACGTTGTTCTAATGGTGTTGGATGCGGTAGAAGGTGTTACCGAACAAGATAAAAAAATAGCAGGGTATGCGCATGAAGCTGGCAAAGGCATTGTAATTGTTGTAAATAAATGGGATTTATATGAAAAAGATAATACAGCGACTTTGCGTTTTACTGAAACTTTGAGAAAAGAACTTGTTTTTATGCAGTATGCGCCCGTAGTTTATGTTTCGGCTTTAACTTCCCAACGTATCCATCGCTTGCCGGAAGTAATTCATTACGTAGCTGAACAAAATGCTATGCGAGTTTCCACAAGTATTTTAAATCAGGTCATCAATGATGCAATTGCAATTAATCCACCACCTTCTGATAAAGGTAAGAGGTTAAAAATTCTTTATACTACTCAAGTGAAGATTAAACCGCCAACATTTGTTATTTTTGCAAATGATCCTGATATCATGCATTTTTCTTATCAACGTTATTTAGAAAATAAGTTGAGAGAATCGTTTGGTTTTGAAGGTTCGCCAATCCAGATTATTATTCGTGGTAAAAACGAAGAAGAGTAGAGGTACAAAAGATGCTAACAATTGCTTTATCAATTATTATTGGCTACATCTTTGGCTCGATACCTAGTGGACTCGTTTTGGTAAAAATGGTTTGTGGGATTGATATTCGAGAATATGGCAGTAAAAACATAGGCACAACTAATGTATTCAGAACTGTCGGCGGCCGTATGGCTTCCATAGTCCTTGTGGCCGACGTTGTTAAGGGAATCTTGGCTGTGCTGCTTGTCAGATATTTATTTGATTCTAATCTACACCTGGAACTATTTACTGCAATAGCAGCGTTACTTGGACATAATTATTCAATGTTTCTCGGTTTTAAAGGTGGGCGCGGTGTTGCGACTGGTCTTGGCTTAATTCTCTTATTTATGCCGGATGTTTGTATTTTCTCTTTTACGGTATGGCTGGTTATTGTTTTTGTCACAAGGTATGTTTCTCTTGGCTCAATAGTTGGTGCTTTTATAACACCTATTGTTGCCTATTATCGCGGCTATCCACTCGAATTAGTATTATTTGCCATGGCTGCATGTGTTTTTGTCATTGTGCGTCATTATGAGAATATGAAACGACTTATTGCAGGCACTGAGTCAAAGATAAAACAAGGCAGTCTCGATAATATAAAAAAAGATAACAAAAAGTAGAGTGAAAATAAATGAAAAGAATTGCAGTTATTGGGGCCGGCAGTTGGGGGACAACGCTGGCTCAAGTTTTAAATGATAACGGACACAACGTTGTTCTTTGGGTTCGCAACCCTGAAAAAGCTAATGTAATAGATAAAAGCAGATATAATGCTGAGTATTTACCTCAGCTTAAATTAGCTGATACTATTGAAATAACTTCTGATCTTAAACAAGCGGTTATTAATGCGGAAATATTGCTGCTAGTCGTGCCATCCCATGGGATGGCCGATTTGTGTTGCCAACTTTCTAAAATATCGGGCAGCAATGATAAAATTTTAGTTTCTTGCACCAAAGGTTTTGATTATAATTCTGGCAAACGCATGAGCGAAATTATTCGAAGCTATTTCCCGGTTGCAGATCTTGCCGTTCTTTCCGGTCCGAATCATGCCGAAGAAATTGCTCTACGCCAGCCTTCAGCAACTGTTATTGCCTGCCAAAATGCAATTGTAGCAGATGAATTGCAAAGTATTTTTTTAAACGATTATTTTAGACCCTATTTGACAGAAGATATTATTGGTGTAGAGTTTGCTGGTAGTTTAAAAAATGTAATTGCTTTAACAAGCGGCATTATGTTTGGCTTGGGATTTGGTGATAATAGTCAGGCTGCTTTAATAACACGTGGGTTAACAGAAATTACGCGACTAGGATTAAGCCAAGGAGCTCAGTCGCAGACTTTCAGCGGATTGGCTGGCGTTGGTGACCTTATTGCTACTTGTACAAGCAAACATAGCCGTAATCGCAAGGCTGGTGAAGCATTAGCAACTGGCAAAACTTTGAATGAGATTTGTGCCGGAACCAATATGGTAATTGAAGGAATAAATGCAACTGTTTCTGCACATGCACTTTCTCAAAAATATAAAGTTGAGATGCCAATAACTAATAGCCTTTTTCAAATTCTTTATGAAAATAAAAATCCATTAACAGCATTACAAGAACTTATGCGTCGGAGCGGTAAACGTGAATATATAATATAATGTCATGTTCTAAGAGACAATGTATTATGTTTTTTAATATTTTGTAGCATTATTTTACTTAAGATGATATAATGTCTTTTGTGAATAGAAGTTTTTCTTTTATAACAGGAATATTTGAATTTAAAAGGAGGAGCGGAATATGTCAGAACAATCAACGTTTTTTTTAGTTCGTGAGGAAATTCTGCCTGAAGCAATTAAAAAGACCATCAAGGTTAAAGAAATTTTAAAACGTGGTGAAATAAAGACCATTAATGAAGCTGTTGAAAAAATGGGGCTTAGTCGCAGCGCTTATTACAAATATAAAGATTATGTGTTTCCGTTTTATGAAGCTAGCAAAGAGAAAATTATAACCTTATCACTCTTGCTCGAGCACAAATCAGGAGTGTTATCACGTGTGCTCAATACTGTTGCTGGTGACTCTGGCAGTATTATGACTATTAATCAAGGAATACCTTTGCAGGGTGTAGCCAATACAACGATTTCCATTGAAACTAAAGAATTAACTATTGATCTTGAGGCTTTGCTTGATAAGTTACGTATGATTGATGGAGTAAAACGTCTTGAAGTTCTTGGACAGGTTTAAAATGTAAAAATGAGGGGGTAAACCGAATATGGTCGACGCTATAAATGTTGGACTGTTGGGTGCTGGCACAGTAGGTGGCGGCGTGCTAATCGTTTTAGAAAAAAATGCTGAAGATATAGAGAAAAAAGTCGGTGTACCCGTTAGGATTACTAAAATTCTTGATAATAATCCTACGCTTGCCTCTCAATTAGATGGCAAATATGTTGTTACAAATAAGCTTGAAGACATTCTTGATGACCCTGACATTGACATAGTGGTTGAATTAATAGGTAGAGAGCATCCTGCTAAAGAGTTTATTGCAGAAGCTTTAAGGCACAAGAAGAATGTTGTGACAGCGAATAAAGATGTTTTAGCTAAGTATGGTAAAGAATTATTTGAACTTGCTGAAGCAAATAACGTTGATTTTATGTTTGAAGCCGCGGTTGGCGGTGGCATACCAATCATAAGACCCTTGAAATCTTGTCTGGCTGCAAACAAAATTAAGTCAATTATGGGTATTGTTAATGGCACAACTAACTATATGTTGACAAAAATGTCTGCTGAACACCTGGATTTTAACGATGTACTGAGAGAAGCTCAAGAAATGGGATATGCAGAATCCGATCCAACAGCAGATATAGGCGGCTTGGATGCTGCACGCAAAATTGCAATTTTAGCTTCTATTGCTTTTAACACTCGCGTAAGTCTTGATGATGTCTACATTGAAGGTATTGAAAGCCTTACTTTAAGGGATATTGATTATGCAAAAGAATTAGGTTATGTCGTTAAACTCTTAGCTATCGCAAAACGTGATGAAGTTAATGGTATTAGTGTGCGCGTACACCCAACGATGTTGCCAAGTTATCATCCGCTAGCAAACGTAAATGATGTCTATAATGCCATTTTTGTAACAGGCGATGCAGTTGGTGACACGATGTTTCTTGGAAGGGGAGCTGGCCGCATGCCTACTGCCAGCGCAGTTTGTGGAGATATTATTGATGTAGCTAGAAATATAAGACATAACGCTACAGGACGGATTTCTTGCACCTGTTTTGATGAAAAGCATCTATGTACTATTGAAAACATAAAATCCCCTTGCTATATCAGACTGCTTGTTCATGATAAGCCAGGCGTTTTGGCCGGCATAGCTGCCGCTTTTGGTGCACAAAATGTAAGTCTGAAAAATGTTGTGCAAAAAGCTAAGGTCGACGGTTTTTCTGAGTTAGTTGTTATAACCTATGATGTGTCGGAATTCAATTTGCGGATGGCCTTGCAAACTTTGCGTGCGTTGCCAATTGTTGAAAAAATATGCAGCGTTATTCGTGTTGAAGACGATAACCTGGATTAAGGCAGGCACAGTTTATGAACAAAAAGGTTACAGTCAGAGTTCCTGCAACTTCTGCAAATTGTGGTCCAGGTTTTGATACACTTGGCTTGGCATGCAATTTATACAACTATTTTACCTATGAACTAATAGAACATGGCTTTAGCCTAAGCATTGAGGGCGAAGGTTCTGAAAAACTAAAGGCAAGTAAAAACAACCTTGCTTTTCTTTCATTTTATAAAGCATGGGATATTATTGTTGGCTCAAAAACCGGGCTAAGTGTTACGATGACCAATAATATTCCACTATCGCGTGGCTTGGGCAGCAGTTCTACTGCTATTGTTGCTGGATTGGTAGCTGCTAACTGCTTATCCGGGAATACACTATCCAAAAATGAAATCGTCCAATTAGCAACTGAGATTGAAGGCCATCCCGATAATGTTGCACCAGCCATCCTTGGTGGGGTGACAATCAGTTATGTCGATGACGGAAAAGCCAAATCTCTTAAATTTGTTCCGCTTAAACCATTTAAACTGGTAGCTATTGTTCCAGATATGCCGCTGGCTACTTCTTTAGCACGAAAGGCAATACCAAAGGCTGTGCCGCATCAAGATGCCGTTTTTAATACTTCACGCGCGGCATTGTTAGTTGGTGCGATGCTAACAGGTGAATATCAGTATTTAGGTTCAGGACTATGTGATCGTCTTCATCAACCATATAGAGCTCATTTGATTCCAGGAATGGAAGCTGCTTTTAAGGCAGCCATAATTGCTGGTGCCTATAATGCAATTATCAGTGGCGCAGGTTCAACTCTGATGGCTTATGTGCCAATTGATGTTAGTTTTGATGTTGTAGGGCAAGCAATGTGCCATGCTTTGGAAGAGCATGGTTTGCATAGCGTTTATCATATTCTTGATATCGATACTGATGGTGCTATTGTCCTTTGATTCTTGACATGTTCACCAAAAAGCGCTAAAATAGCAGATGTGTTCGGGGCGTAGCGCAGCTTGGTAGCGCGCTTCCTTGGGGTGGAAGAGGCCGTGGGTTCAAATCCCGCCGCTCCGACCAATTATAAAATGTAGACACCATGAGGCTTTACGGCTTCGTGGTGTTTTTATTTTTCTAATACATGTTTTAACTTGAATTTGCTGCTGCTTTCAAAACCGCAAAGATTATATTTATTGACATACTTTGAACCAGCAATTAAATCTGTACCAGCCTCGTTGGAGATTTGACCTATGGAAGATAGCTGTGCTATACTGTAAAAAAATGAAGCCATGAAGGCTTTACGAGCAGGTAGCATCAACATAATGATAGTTCGATAACCCATGAAGGGAAAATTAATATTACGCCCTCTGTGGGTTATTTTGTTTTTAAAAGGAGAGATGCAACTATGCATATGGCAGATGCTTTAATTTCACCGACTGTAGGTTTTACTATGTTGACTGTTACGGCAACAATAGCTGCTTATTCATTAAAGAAAGTCCAGAGCGATCTGGATGAAAAGAAAATTCCAATGATGGGAGTTTTAGGGGCATTTGTTTTTGCCGCGCAGATGATCAATTTCACCATACCGGCAACAGGTTCAAGTGGTCACATTGGTGGTGGAATTTTGCTGGCAACACTATTAGGACCATATGCAGGCTTCCTGGCAATGACATCAATTTTGCTGATTCAGGCGCTATTCTTTGGTGATGGCGGCTTGCTTGCATATGGCTGTAACGTATTTAATATGGGTTTTTTTACTTGTTTTGTTGCATATCCTTATATATACAAGCTAATTACGCGTAAAGGTCTTAATTCGCATAAAATTTTTATAGCTACGATGATTTCAGCAGTAGTTGGTCTACAGTTAGGAGCTTTTTCCGTAGTGCTTGAAACTTTATTTTCAGGAAAAACTGAATTGCCCTTTAACACATTTGTAATGCTCATGCAGCCAATCCATCTAGCAATCGGAATCGTTGAAGGACTTGTGACTGCCTCCATTATTAATTTCGTATGGAAAGCGAGGCCCGAGTTGTTGGAAAAAGTCGCTACGGGAAAGGCTTTTGGCGAACTATCTTTAAACAATGTCTTAAAAGGATTTTTAGTGGCTGCAGTTATTACTGGTGGCGCACTGTCATGGTTTGCGTCTGAAAATCCTGATGGTTTAGAATGGTCTATGGAAAGAATCACGGGGACAGCAGAGTTAACTGCACCTGATGAAATGCATCAATTGTTTTCTTCAATACAAGAAAAAACTGCTTTTTTGCCGGACTACAACTTTAAGGAAACTGAGAAAACTGCGGCTAGTGAAAATGAAAGTTCCTGGCCATTGGTAAATGTTGGGACAACTGTTTCAGGTTTGATCGGTGGTGTAATGACCTTTGCATTAGCTGGCTTAATCGGGTTAATTATTAGCTTAATCAAAAGAAGGGAAGATGTTAGTGCATCAAAATAAAAAATACCGAACTGTACCATGTTATTCTAAACTTCCTATTAGGGTCTGAATTGATATGACAAATTTTGAAAGTGCGCTTTATAATATAAGACTTCTGGATGATTTAGCCAAAAAAAATACATCTATACATGTTCTTCATCCACTTGTTAAGTTGCTAACCACAGTTATCTATTTGGCTGTGGTTATGTCTTTTGAAAGATATGAGATAAGTAGACTTTTGCCACTCATATTTTTCCCTTGGGTTATGATAATATTGGCTGAGCTGCCGGTAATGCCCATATTGTACAGGTTGCTTATGGCATTACCTTTAATATTTGGTATTGGAATATTAAATCCGATAATTGATAACCAAGTAATTACTGTTTTAGGAGTCAATTTTTCCAGAGGCTGGCTCACATTTCTTTCACTTTCTATAAAATGTATCTTGTGCGTTACTGCTGGTATCATCTTGATTGCAACCACAGGAATAGATAGATTAGCAGTTGCTATGAGAATGCTTAAAATTCCTAAAATTTTTGTTTTACAATTGTTATTAACCTATCGATATATAACGGTTCTCATGGAAGAATTCCAGAGAATGACACAAGCATATTCTTTGAGGGCACCGGGACAAAAGGGGATAGGTAAAAATAATTGGGGTTCTTTTGCCGGTCAACTTATATTAAGAACTTTTGACAGAGCTGAACGAGTTTATCAAGCTATGCTTCTAAGAGGTTTTACAATGGAATATAATATTGGCTGCATTGAAAAAGCAAGTTTTAAGGATTTTGCTTATATGATGTTCTGGAGCTTATTTTTTATAATAGCAAAAATTTATAACTTACCATTGTTTTTGGAGTCATTAATTGCAGGAGTGGTTAAATAAATGAGTCATCATAAAGTCGAAGTACGAAATCTACACTTTTCATATCCAGATGGGCACGAAGCCCTGAAAAAAATTTCTTTTACAATTCTTCATGGAGAATCTGTAGGAATTATTGGTGCAAACGGCGCAGGAAAATCAACTATATTAATGTTATTAATGGGAATCCTTTATCCTGATTCAGGAGATGTTTTGGTAGGGGATGTGCATTTGACAAAAAAAACTTTACCGATGATAAGGCAACGATTGGGGATGGTTTTTCAAAATCCGGACGACCAATTATTTATGACAAACGTTTATGACGATGTTGCTTTCGGACCGCGAAATTATAGACTAGATGAAAAAGAAGTAGATAGCAGAGTTATGAATGCTTTAGATTTGGTGGGGATATCTGACTTGAAAGATAGGGCTCCTTTCAGATTATCTGGTGGTGAAAAGCGTGCTGCGTCAATTGCTTGTGTTTTATCTATGCAGCCTGATATATTAATAATGGATGAACCTACCTTGGCTTTAGACCCTAAAGCCAGACGGCGAGTAATTAACTTATTAAACAGTTTCGAGCATACCAAAATAATTACAAGCCATGACTTAGACCTGGTCCTTGAAACATGTCAAAGAGTGATTGTTGTTAAGGATGGAGTTATTGCCGCGGACGGGAAAGCCAAAGAAATTTTGACAAATAGATTTTTGCTAGACGAATGTGGTTTAGAGTTACCACTTACAATTCAATCTTGCCCAGTTTGTGGCCAGGATAGTAACTCCATTCTTTGACAGATTATCCAAATTTTTTGCTAAATTTTTACCTGCTACTACAATTGCTATGTTAGATAAAAAAATATTGAACGCCAACAATTTTTATGGTCTAAATTCAGAACAATTTCTAGGTTTTAGCTTTGTTGTAGGATTTTTGCTTGCTGTAGTAGTTGGAGATGTCATGACTTTAGCTAATAAGGATACAATGAGAGTTGTTTCAGTATCTTTAATCACCATGCTTATGGGTATGTTTATACCTTATC
>CAYLRW010000019.1:16058-25522 GCA_964386405.1 uncultured Acidaminococcales bacterium
AGAGTTGTTTCAGTATCTTTAATCACCATGCTTATGGGTATGTTTATACCTTATCTTTTTCTGGAAAAGAAAATAAGTGATAGAAGAAATATTTTAAGAAGAGAACTACCGGATGTTTTAGATTTGTTGACTGTCAGTGTCGAAGCAGGTTTAGGTTTTGATAGTGCGCTTGTTAAACTTTCTGAAAAAATGAAAGGACCAATGGTTGATGAATTTACCTGCATGTTGCAGGAAATACGCATTGGTGTTGCAAGACGTGATGCTTTACGGTCATTAGCTGCACGTTGTAATGTGCAAGATATTTCTCTCTTTACAAGTGCATTAATCCAAGCTGATCAATTAGGCGTAAGCGTTTCTAACGTTCTACGAGTTCAATCTCTTGATATGCGTGAAAAAAGAAAACAACGGGCTGAAGAACAAGCAATGAAAGCTCCTATAAAAATGGTGTTTCCTCTGGTATTCTTTATATTTCCCACTCTCTTTATTGTATTGTTGGGGCCTGCATTATTACAAATTATTAACATGTTAGGTAATATGTAGGGTTTAAAAAATGATCATAAAGAATATTACTAAAAATACAATAATTGCTACAGAAGCTAAGTTAGCGGATAACTTTTTGGCACGGCTTAAAGGACTGCTTGGAACTGAACTTTTAGAGAAGGGCAGCGCCCTAATCATTACATCATGTAATGGCATTCATACAGTGGGCATGAAATACTCCATTGATATTATCTTCGTTGATAAGAATAACAAGGTAATTAAAATTGTTGCTAACATGCCAAGTATGAAATTTACGCTTTGCAGACGTGTCAGTTATGTTATTGAAGCCTCTTCAGATATTGTGGATACTACTAGCACTAAAATCGGAGACATCATTGCAGTATTTTGAATAAATGCAATTGGGGACAGTTAATATGATTATGTACATATTATATTTTTTCATAGGAACTTTTTGGGGTAGTTTAATAAATAAAATTCTTGATTCTGCGTACAAACATCAGCTTCCTTTTGTACGCAGAATAGCATTATATATAGTAACCGGTTTTTTGTTTGTGCAGTGCATTTCCATTCTGAATCCATCAATGCAGCTGTTAAGAGCTTTGCTTTATACTTCGTTCTTAATTATTATCTCTATAATTGATTACGAGTCCGGTTTAATATATGACAAAGTTTTGTTGCCAATGTTAATATCAGGATTTGTTCTTAACATATATTGTAGCGCTGTTAGCTGGCCTAATATGTTAAGTGCTGCTCTGCTTGGTGGCAGCATTTTTCTTTTGCTTATAGTTGTAAGCAAAGGTGGTTTTGGCGGCGGTGATGTTAAGTTTATGGCTTGTATCGGACTTTGGCTTGGTTTGAAATACACAATTCTGGCTGTAATTCTCTCCTTAATATTAGGCGGCTTTGGAGCAGCAATATTGTTGTTAATAAAGAGGAAAAAAATTACGGACACTTTCCCATATGGACCTTATATAGCAATTGCTTCCTTTATATCGATGCTTTATGGTGATTGTATTTTAACTTGGTACTGGAATTAGGCATCCCAGATAAAGTAAATTATGATAACTATAGTTTCCATGCGCCTCAAAATATGCTAAAATACATTGAGAGGTTTTATTAATAAAACTCCAAGTCAGGCTGATAGCAAAAGAATGGAGACAATGGCCTTTGCGGAATCTGCGTGAAGGCTTCTTTTATATCTTTTATAAATTCTTCTTTTAATGAGAGGTTTTAGCAATAATGATAAGAAAATTGCCGTTAGTTTGCGGTGAATGCCATAAACAATTTAATGCAGAAGGCGAATTGTATTATCGCGATAATTTTCGCACGACAAAAATAACTGAAACTTTTTTTCTCTGCCCTGAATGTATTAAAGAATGGGAAAATAAATGGCAAATTAAAGAAGCTGTTTTTTTCGAAAAAGATTATTCACTATATGTTGATATCACTTTAAATGATGGCAGTATTTATGAAGGGCTGGACTGCACGCCTATGGATGGTATCGTTGTAACAAGTGAAGAAATCCCTGCAATAGGACAGCGTAAACTATTTGGTATTTATCAAATGTGGGATAACCAGCGCAAGACAAACACATTGAAGGACTGTGTCTTTCAGGATGAATTTATGCGTACATCATTTACCTGTGAAACCTATGGCGGTGAAAAATACGAAAATATTGCTTTTCGTTTTAATATGCAAGGCAAGCTTGAAACAGAAAAACCAATTCCTGAATATATAATAAAACAAATAATAAGTGCTTGGAAAGCATATGAAAATCAAAAGATGGACTAACTGGAGGAATATTTTTAATGCAAGAATTTTTGGAAAAAATTGAGAAACGACGTACGTTTGCGATAATTTCTCATCCTGATGCCGGTAAAACAACATTAACAGAAAAACTGCTTCTTTACGGTGGCGCCATACATCTGGCAGGCACGGTAAAAGCTCGTAAAAGCAACAAACATGCTGTATCCGATTGGATGGAAATAGAAAAGCAGCGTGGCATATCTGTAACTTCAAGTGTGCTGCAATTTGATTATGACGGCTACAGAGTCAATATACTTGATACACCTGGCCATCAGGACTTCAGTGAAGATACCTATAGAACATTGCTAGCGGCAGACAGTGCCGTTATGCTGATTGATGCTGCCAAAGGCGTTGAAGAACAGACTAAGAAACTTTTTTGGGTTTGTCATCGCCGTCATTTGCCAATTTTCACTTTTGTAAACAAACTAGACCGTTATGGACGCAATCCTTTCGATTTGATGGATGAATTGGAACGCATTTTGAATATACGTGCTTATCCAATCAACTGGCCAATAGGTATTGATGGGCACTACGTAGGCGTTTATGATCGCATTAAAAAGCAAGTCGAACTTTTTGAAAGCGATACCAGTCACGGCGCGAAATTATTAAAATCAACCACTGGATCAATTAATGACCAACAAATTATCAGTGCCATGGGGGAAGAAAATTATAAGAACCTTTGCAATGATATTGAACTTTTGGATTTAGCCGGTGATGATTTTGATCTGGAAAAAGTTAAAAAGGGTGAATTGACACCTATGTTCTTTGGAAGCGCTATGACTAACTTTGGTGTTCGCAGCTTCTTGGAAAAATTTCTTGAGTTGTCGCCCAAACCTCAACAACGTATGCTGAAGGATGGCAGTGGCTATATCGATCCAACAAATGAGGCATTTTCTGCCTTTATTTTCAAGATTCAGGCTAATATGAACCCAGCGCATCGTGATCGTATTTCCTTTATGCGCATCTGTTCTGGCATGTTTACCAAAGGAATGTCCGTCTATCATATGCAAGGTAAGAAAGCCATTAAGCTATCACAGCCGCAACAGTTTTTAGCACAGGAAAGAACGATAATTGAAGAAGCCTACCCTGGAGATATAATCGGCGTTTTTGACCCGGGAATTTTCAGTATCGGTGATACTGTTTGTGATGAAAGTTTAAAAATCCAATTTGAAGATATGCCAGTTTTTCCTCCGGAAATTTTTGCCCGCGTCCAACCAAAGGACTCCCTCAAGCGTAAACAATTTACCAAAGGTATTATGCAGTTAGCGCAAGAAGGCGCCATACAGGTTTTCGAGCAAAGAGACACCGGCTTAGAGAGTTTCATTGTAGGTGTAGTTGGCAGTTTACAGCTTGAGGTATTGGAATATCGTTTGCTTAACGAATATAGCGCACCGCTCTTAATGAACCAGCTGCCTTATTCAGTAGCCCGTTGGGTTTATGCAGATGACAAAAATAAAATTGATAATCTCAAGGGATTAGATAATGGTATGCTTGTATATGACAAAGAAGATCGCCCGGTAATACTTGTAAGTAATGAATGGAGTTTAGGTTGGATATTGGAAAGAAATCCTGGCGTTGAATTTTTGATGGTTCCAAGCGATGCAAGAAAAATTTAACAAACATTCCTGAAAGGGGAAACATTTCTATGAATGATATTACTCCCATTAAAATATTGGGGGTGCCTGTTCATCCATACACGATGGAAGGTGCAGTAAATAAAATAATAGAAAGAGTGTTGCAAAGCAAAAAAACTCTAGTGGTAACTGCTAATGCTGAGATCATAATGATGGGTCAGTCAGATACAGAATACATGAAAATACTAAACAAGGCTGCCTTAGTATTACCTGACGGTGCTGGAACAGTTTGGGCAGGGCGAAAACTCGGCTATGAAGTTCCAGAAAGGGTTGCCGGTTATGATTTGTTTTTAAACTTGATGTCAGAAGCAGCACACAAAAAGTTTAAAGTGTTCTTTTTTGGAGCTGCTCCTGGAGTTGCTGACGAAGCAAAACAGAAATGTGAAATTTTATATCCCGGAGTTTCAATTGTCGGCTGTCGGAATGGATACTTTAATGAAGAAGATAATCTTACGATAGTTGAAGAAATCAACAAGAGTTGTGCGGATTTGCTTTTCGTAGCTTTGGGCGCACCAAAACAGGAAAAATGGCTGTCAAAATATCAAGAAATATTAAACCCAACTTTACTAATGGGGATCGGCGGCAGCTTTGATGTTGTGGCGGGTAAAATGGAAAGGGCTCCCAAATGGATGCAGGATGCTTCTTTAGAGTGGCTTTTCCGTTTATATAAGCAGCCTAGTAGATTCAAACGAATGCTTGTCTTACCTAAATTCGTAATTAAAGTATTACGTTTCAAAAGTTACAAAGCCAGTTAGACATTAACTTGTCGTTATGGTATAATAGGTGTCGTTCTTAATTTGGCACTTAAATATAGTGAAAGGGGAACGATGGGATTTTGAAAAGGTTTTCAGTTGTCAAAGACGGATATCCGCATATAATCATTTTTATAATATTAGCTTTTATTGTAGCGTATGTTTTTAGCCCAATTTATGCTGTAATTCCTATTGTTTTGGCAATATATTTGGCGTATTTTTTTAGAAACCCAAGAAGAGAAACTCCACCTGATGACAATTTGCTATATTCTCCGGCTGATGGTACGGTAATGGCCGTCGAAGATTTTTATGATGATGAGTATCTTGATGAAGATGCTGTCAAAGTAACTATATTTCTCTCAGTGTTTAATGTTCATGTTAACCGTAGCCCCATACGTGGGCAGATAAAATATCAACGTTATACATGCGGTGGTTTTGTCCCTGCTTACAAAAAAGCGGCCTCTTTTGAGAATGAGCGTCATGCCATAGGCTTGGAAAATGAAAGAAGCAGAATTTTGGTGATTCAGATAGCAGGCCTTCTGGCACGCCGAATAGTATCTTGGACAACACTTGGGCATAATTTGGAGCAAGGCCAATGCTATGGGATGATTAAGTTCGGCTCCAGTACAGAACTTGTGATGCCAAAATCCGTTGCTATATTAGTTAAAAAAGGTGATAAGGTAAAAGGTGGTATTACAGTAATCGGGAGGTTCAATGATAAATGAACTACAGAAGTGCTATCGCAAATACTATAAGTTCTTTTAATCTGATGTTTGGCGTTTTATCCATACTTGCAACATTTGAAGGTGAATTTAAGACTGCAGCCATTATGATCATACTGGCAGTAGTTGCAGATTCGATGGATGGCCGAGTTGCCAGAGCATTAGGTGTAAGCGGTGAGTTTGGTAAGGAATTAGATTCTCTTTGTGATGTATGTTCCTTCGGAGTTGCTCCTGGCGTACTTATATATCAATATGCACTTATTGATCTTGGTCTTGTTGGTCAATTACTTGCTTCCTTTTTTGCTATTTGCGGTGCTATGCGTTTAGCCCGTTTTAATGTAAATGCAGCTATGGTTCATGGCTATTTTGTAGGAATGCCTATTCCTGCTGGTGGATGTATTGTTGCAACTTACATTCTTTCTGGTTATAGTTTTCCAATGCTAGCTGTAGCAATAGGTACGGCTGTAGTAGCTGTTATAATGTACAGCGAAATAAAATTCCCGGACTTCAAAGGTAAGGGAAATCCAATGTACGCAATTCCTGTTGCAATATCTTTTGTTGCAGGTTTTTCTTTATTATATTTACGTCCGGTTGCCTGGCCATTTATTATAATGTTCACTTATACTTTGGCAGGCATTTTGAATTTTATTTATATTAAGGCCACAAACAAATAATGACGGCTAATAGTAGACAAAGGAGTCTCTCTTTAAATGAGTAGCTATTTTGATATATTCATGATTCCATTACAATTATTGATTGTGTTTTTTACAGTTTATTATTTTGTAATTTCTTTTTTTGGTATTTTTGGTAGGAAACGTGATGAAAAAATTAAAATACCAGAAAAAACATTTGCAATAATTGTAGCTGCACATAACGAGGAACAAGTAATAGGTCAACTGGTTGAAAACCTGCATCTCTTAAATTATCCTGATAACCTTTATGATATATTCGTTGTAGCTGATAATTGCCAGGATAATACAGCGAAAATCGCAAAGAATGGCGGTGCTTTGGTGTATGAACGTACAAGCACTGATGAAAAGGGAAAAGGTTTTGCCCTTGAATGGATGTTTAACAAACTTTTCGCCATGGAAAAACAGTATGACGCCGTTGTTATCTTCGACGCAGATAATTTGGTGCACTTAGATTTTCTAATGGAAATGAATAGCCGCCTCTGTAAGGGTGAGCGTTTGATTCAAGGCTATCTTGACGCAAAAAATCCAAATGATACTTGGATTTCAGGAGTTTTTGCAATTTCCTTTTGGGTTGTCAACCATATTTGGCATCTTGCAAAATACAATATTGGCTTGTCGAGTGTTTTGGGTGGAACCGGTATGTGTATCTCTATGGACATCTTGCGTAAACATGGCTGGGGAGCAACGTGCCTGACTGAAGATATGGAATTTACAATGAAAGCTTTACTCGAGGGTATCCCAACAACTTGGGCTCACGATGCTATTGTTTATGATGAAAAACCTTTGACTTTCAAACAATCGTGGGATCAAAGGAAAAGATGGTCGCAAGGGCATTTTGATGTTGCAAGCCGTTATATCGGTAAACTATTTAAAGAAGGAATAAAACAGCATAACATTGTTATGCTGGATGGTATTGTTCATCTATTCCAACCTTATTTCTTATTATGTTCAACATTTTTTGTTATTTGCAGCTATATCTATTCAATATATCCATTTTATACCAATATACTTTATACTATTCTTCCGGTAGAAGTCTGGACATTAATTGGTATTGGTCAATATGTTTTCCCTATGATTGTTTTAATGAAAATCCATGCTTCTTTTAAGTCCTGGCTTTATCTGATTCTTTATCCGCTGTTTATCTACAGTTGGGTACCGATCACTGTCCTTGGTTATATGCATCGTCATGAGCATGAATGGAGTCACACGGTTCATACGCGCAGCATCAGTTTTAATGATGTATTAATACCAGAAGGTACTGAACTTGGTCCTAAGCAAGTTGTTTTTAATAAGGATAATAAATAATCAGCAAAACGGTCTATTCGTAGACCGTTTTTTTGTTTGCATTTATAGTGTGACTATGCTTAAACACAAGGCTATTCTTTAAATTCTCCTGTTTTTATGTTATTATAAAGTGTAGTTTAGTACAAACAAAGGAGTTATAGTCATTGAAAATTAAAGGCGTTTTATTCGATTTAGACGGAACACTTGTAAATACCTCTGATTTAATAATAAAAACATTTGAACACACAATTAGATCACTGTTACAAAAGAATCCTACACAAGAAGAAATAACTAGATATTTTGGCCTTCCACTACGCGAATGCCTTAGGCATTTTGATGAAACTAAAGTAGATGAGATGGCTGATTTTTATAGAGAATATAATCTTAAGAACCACGATATATTAATCAAACCATTTCCAAAAATTGAAGAAACAATAATTAAATTACAAGAGAACGGAATTAGAATGGCCGTTGTAACGTCAAAAAAAATACCAATGGCGGAACGCGGCCTTAAATGTTTTAATCTGGATAAATATTTTTCCGGCATCATCGGTTGTGACGAATGTGAAAACCATAAACCACATCCTGAGCCTATGCGCAAAGGGGCAGAGCTAATTAATCTAAGTCCTGAAGAATGTATATGTGTAGGCGATAGTCCGTATGATTTACAAAGCGGAAAAAGTGCTGGATGCTTGACTGCTGCTGTAAAATGGACCTATTTTGATTGGGAACAAATGTTATCTTTAGGCAGACCGGATCATGTTCTTATTGAAATGCCTGACTTAATTAAGGTAATTGATGACGAAAACGCGAAGGGGAGGAATCATGCATGAGAAATATTGCTGTAATCGGCGGAACCGGCGTTTACAATCCTGAAGCTTTAAACGGATTTAAAGAGTTGCAAATAACTACACCATATGGGTTAGTAGTTTGCACCAATGGAATAATAGCTGATAATAGAGTGACTTTTATTACCAGGCATGGAGCTGGGCACAAAACTGCTCCTCATAAAGTAAATTATCGTGCTAATATCTGGGCGCTTAAAAGTCTGGGAGTCGAAGAAATTTTTGCAACAACTGCCGTAGGTTCTTTGAATCTTGACATGAATGCTGGCCATTTTGTGGTGTGTGATCAGCTGATTGATTTTACTAAAAGCAGAATCAATACCTTTTATGATACTCCGGAGCGTGGTGTTGCACATGTCGATTTTTCCTACCCTTATTGCCAGGTTTTACGCGAAAGGGTAATAGCTTGTTTAGAAAAAAGCGATATTAATTTTCACAAAACAGGCACTTATGTCTGCACAGAAGGCCCGCGCTTTGAAACCGCAGCAGAAATCAAAATGTTCAAAACTTTAGGCGGTGATCTTGTAGGCATGACAAATGCCCCGGAATCAGTTTTGGCCAGGGAAGCAGAAATGTGCTATGTCAATGTTTCAATCGTAACCAATATGGCAGCAGGTATTTCGCCTACACCGCTTTCACATACCGAAGTTGTCGAAGCGATGGCACAAAGTGTTAATAATATGAATTTATTAATTGATGCTTATATTCGAAATAACGATTATACTGACATATTGACATGTGGTTGTGCAACTGCTATGAGAGAATTTGGCGGATTTAAACTATAAAATTGGAGCTAAAAAATGATAAATACTTTGGAATGGCAGCATTCCCATTTGATTATTCTGGACCAAACCAAATTACCGACAGAAATTACTTATATAAAATGCTTCGATTATAAGAGAATAGCATTAGCTATTAAAAGGCTTGAAGTTCGGGGCGCACCTGCCATAGGTGCGGCTGCAGCCTTTGCAATGGTGTTGGGTTTTAATGAACTCCTTAATACATGTTTAGCGGAAAAAGAGTTATTTTGGTCCAAATATGAACTAATTAAAAATGAACTAATTGCTGCCAGGCCGACTGCCGTAAATTTGCAATGGGCAGCGGACAAAATATGGCTTGAGGCTTTTTCGCATAAAGGCACCTTAACATTAGCTGAAATTGCAAAATCAATTGAAACAATGGCAATCAATATTTATCAAAATGATATTGAGCAAAACAAAAAAATAGG
>CAYLRW010000020.1:0-25472 GCA_964386405.1 uncultured Acidaminococcales bacterium
CTCTCGCAGGTACTAGCAGTGATTCCCATACAGGCAGTTGTTCTGGCTCTGGTTATACAATAAATATCAATACGAAACTTGCTAACCAATACAGTGGCGGGACCGCGTCGGATTTTAACCGACTTCCCAATTGAGCTCCTAAGAGCACCTATATGCAATATTAAATTATGTGCCCATTATAACCCTTAGTAATATCTAAGTCAAGTTATAAGAAAAACACTCTCTTTTATTCTTAACTGCTTATTGTTCCAATACCTTCGCAGTATTCTTACCAAAATAAATATTAAGTCCCAACGGTACAGCAATATTCAAAAACAAAAAGCGCGACAACTGGTAAATAAGGATAACTGAAACACTTTCATTAAGACTTAAGCCTACCAAACACATTTCTCCCAGGCCACCTGGTGCCATTGCCAAAAAAGCTGTCACCAAGCTATAGCCATAGTGCTCAGATAAAATAAGAGCAACACCAAGGCTAACCAGCAGCATCACAATAATCCCGGCAAAGGTATAAGGCAAAATGCGTTTTAGTTCACGCAATTCTCTTGGATCAAGTCCCATACCCATATTCAGGCCGATACTAATCTGTGCAGCCATCATTAAAACAGGGTCAATGGTATTCAGTGTGCCCAACTGCAAAGAAGCTGCCATAGCAATTATAATCGGTGCCATCAGATAAGGCGTTGATATCTTCATTTTATCGGCAATAATACCGCCGATAGCTGCTGCAGGCAGTATATACCAGTAAGAAAGCCCGTCATTAACAGCAAGAGAAGCTGTTGTACCGACCATTTTGGCATCTAAAAAATGCATAACCAAAAACGGTACTGCGACAATCACAGACATCAAGCGCAAGCTTTGCATAAGAATAACTATATTCTTATCTGCTCTGTCATCCTCATCGCACATGATAGCCATCTGCGTGAAGCCACCGGGCATAATCCCCATGACGCAGCTTTGCAAATCAAGCTGCTCTTTTTTCGCTGTCCACCAAGCAATAACTAATGCTACCAAAACAGCGGAAATAGTGGCACCTGCCATACCGGCAATCTGCCCTGGCATCTCGTGCAAAGCCGGGACTGTAAGATAGCGGCCTATACTATAGCCGATAACTACCAGTCCTGCACTGCGGTACGCCCTTGGCCAGGTAGCCTTCTCCGCAAATCTTGTCTTAGCAACAAGAGCAACAGCCAAACCACCTAAAAGCCATGGAATTGGCATGCCTGCCAGATTAAAAAACCAGCCAACCACTGCAGCCAATACAAAAAGCATTGCTTGAAAAATCATTTCAGTTCTTCCTTGTATTCCTCTCCGTCAGACAGCTGCAGATAATCCATGATTCTGGCTATTAGTTCTCCTCGAGCCGTGTGTTGGCTGGAAGTATAAGTCATTATGCGTTCATCATCCAAACCGAGTTCGCGTTTAAATAATGCCTTCTGTGAAGCTGCTACATTTTTCGAAACCTTATCGGACTTGGTCAGGATAATCTGTACAGGAACTCCACATCCCATCAGCCAATGATAACAGTCTATATCGCTGTCCAAAGGCTTATGCCTGATATCAATCAATTGACAAACCAAGCGTAAATGTGCCGAGCCAGACAAATATTTGCGGATAAAACCTGACCACTGATCTTTATTTTCTTTGGAAGTTCTGGCAAATCCATAGCCAGGCAAATCGACAAGATAAAAATTCTTGCGTTGATCAGTTCCTTCGATGACTCTTTTGCCTTCAAGCTCATAAAAATTAATGGTTTGCGTCTTGCCCGGAGAACCGCTGACTCTCGCCAGTCCATTTCTGCGTGTAAGAGAATTAATCAAGGAAGACTTGCCGACATTCGATCTGCCAATAAAAGCTACTTCATCCAGATAGGGTGAAGGATACTGATCTGGGCGTACTGCTGATGCCGTATATTTTGCCTTGATCAGATCCCATTGATTTATTGCCATCTTAATCCTCCAGTGCTAGTTTTAATACTTCGTCCATGTGGTCAACAGGAATAAAGGTAATTGCGTTGCGCACATTTTTCGGAAGTTCTTCCAAATCCTGGATATTCAGTTTTGGTAAAAGTATGGTTTTAACACCGTATCTGTTTGCTGCCAGCATTTTCTCCTTAATACCGCCAACCGGAAGCACCCTCCCTGACAAAGTTATTTCGCCCGTCATAGCGAGGCCTGCCTTTACGTGCTTGCCTGTCAAGGCAGAAACCATAGCAGTTACCATAGTAATACCTGCCGAAGGTCCATCCTTCGGGATAGCTCCTTCTGGTAAATGAATATGTACATCTGTATTCTCGTAAAATTTCTCGTCCAATCCAAGGTCCTTGGCGCGTGAGCGAATATAAGTATAACCAGCCTGAGCAGATTCCTTCATAACGTCACCCAGCTGTCCAGTTAGCAAAAGTCCACCTTTGCCGGCTGTAGCCGCTACCTCTACTTTCAACAGTTCACCGCCAATACTCGTCCAGGCAAGGCCTGTGCAAATGCCGATTTCAGATCTAGCGGTAAGATCACTTTCCAAGAAGATGATTGGCCCAAGGAAATTATGCAGGGTCTTGGCATTTACGAGAACCCGTTTAGTTTTCTCTGTAACAAGACGATGAGCAGCCTTCCGACAGATAGCCGCAATTTTTCGCTCCAAATTACGCACACCTGCTTCACGTGTGTAATCGCGAATTGTCCGAAAAACTGCTTCTTGCGTAAAGCTGATGGTTTTTTCAGTCAAACCATGCAATTCACGTTCCTTAGGAATAAGATGCAGTTCCGCTATTTTGACTTTTTCATCATCGGTATAACTTGCCAGTTGAATAACTTCCATCCTGTCCAAGAGTGCAGGTGGAATAGTTTCTACCGTATTGGCAGTTACGATCCAGAATACATTGGAAAGATCGAAGGGAAATTCAATATAGTGATCGCTGAAATTGCTGTTTTGCTCAGGATCAAGCACTTCCAACAGTGCTGAAGCGGGATCACCTCTGAAGTCCGCATTCATCTTATCAACTTCGTCAAGTAAAAAGACCGGATTGGAACAGCCGCAAGTCTGCATACCATGAATAATACGACCTGGCATGGCGCCAATATAAGTACGGCGATGTCCACGAATTTCGGCCTCATCCCGTACGCCACCCAGCGAAATTCTCGTGAATTTGCGATTTATTGCTTTGGCTATGGAGCGGGCAAGCGAGGTTTTACCAACACCAGGAGGTCCGACCAAACAAAGTATCGGTCCTTTAATTTGTTTAGTTAGTGCCCGCACGGCCAAATATTCCAAAATACGTTTTTTGACTTTTTCCAAACCATAGTGATCGGCATTTAAAACTTTCTTGGCGAGTTTCAAATCAAAGTTATCTTCTGTAAACTTATTCCAGGGAAGACTCAGCAAAGCATCGAGATAACTGCGAATTACAGCGCTTTCCGCCATCATCGGCGGCATTTTGTACAAACGGTCGAGTTCTTTCTTTATCTTCTCGACAACTTCCTCCGGAAGATCAAGCTCAGCCATGGCCCGTTTGTATTCATCAACTTCGGCCTGACGCTCATCACCCTCGCCCAGCTCTTTATTAATGGCTTTCATCTGTTCACGGAGATAATACTCCCGCTGATTCTGCTCAATCTGCTTGCGTACCTGCTGAGAAATATTTTTCTCAATGTTAGCAATTTCCAGCTCTTTGCACAGGAAGCTATAAAGCAAATTCATACGGTCTTTCACATTAATTGCTTCCAGAACGCTCTCTTTCTCATCAATACCAATGGTCAGATACCCGGCAATCATATCCGCAATCCTGCCAGGATCCGGCTGATCCTTGAAAGTCAGAAGCACTTCACTGGTTATTTTTTTGCTTGCCAGGATCCACTGTTCAAATGTCTCAATCAACATTCTTTTCAGTGCTTCCACTTCATTGCTGTCATCTATAATGCTGGCAACTTCTTGCACTTCAGCTTCAAAATAAATATCTTTGTTGTCACGTACTGCTTCAATTTTAGCTCTGGTAAAACCCTCGACCAAAATGCGCAAAGCACCATTCGGTAATTTCAAAAGTTGTTTTATTTCAGCAATAACACCATAAGTGAACAAGTCATTTTCATTTGGCTCTATCGTACCGGCTTCACGCTGAGTAACCAACAAAATTTTACGGTCAATTGCCATGGCAGCTTCTACTGCCTTAATAGAACGATCACGTCCTACATCCAGATTTATAATCATTCCCGGGAATACCAACATGCCTCTTAAAGGCAATAAAGGAATAACTTTGTTCTCATCCATAATCTCTCACCCTCCTCAGTAACAAACTGTCTTTGTCTGTATCTCAAATAATTTAAAATCATTTAAAAAACTTCTATTCTTATTTTAACATAAATAAACAAAAAGGGGAAAAGAGCCTCTGCCCTTTCCCCTTTATCGTTTTCAGGATGCTGAATCAGCCTTCTTCTCTTCCAACACTAATGTTGGAGGTTTATGCTCCTTAATGACTGCCTCAGTAACAATACACTTCTTTACGTCGGCTCTGGAAGGCACTTCATACATAACATCACGCATAATGCTTTCTATGATGGCACGCAAGCCACGAGCTCCGGCACTGCGCTTCATTGCCTCTTCGGCAATCGCCTTCAAAGCGCCTTCGTCGAAGACAAGTTCGACATTATCCATAGCCAGAAAATGCTCATATTGTTTAATCAAAGCATTTTTCGGTTCTTTCAGAATTCGTATTAACGCCTCCACATCAAGAGAATCAAGCGTTACGACAACTGGCAGACGACCGGCAAACTCTGGTATCAGGCCAAACTTCATAAGATCTTCCGGAAGTACTTTTTTAAGCAAAGAATCTATCTTTTGTTCTTCTTTAGTTTTTATTTCCGCACCAAAACCCATACTCTTCTTACCGATACGTGCGCCTATGATGTTTTCCAACCCGGCAAAAGCACCGCCGCAGATAAACAGGATGTTGGTCGTATCAATTTGAATAAACTCCTGATGGGGATGCTTACGTCCGCCTTGTGGTGGTACGCTGGCAACTGTTCCTTCCAGGATTTTCAGCAGAGCCTGCTGCACACCTTCACCGGAAACGTCCCTGGTAATAGAAGGATTTTCTGATTTACGGGAAATTTTATCAATTTCATCAATGTAGATTATACCGCGTTCAGCACGCTCAATATCAAAATCAGCATTTTGAATCAAACGCAGCAGGATGTTCTCAACATCTTCACCTACATAACCTGCTTCGGTCAAAGCCGTAGCATCGGCAATTGCAAATGGCACATCAAGAATTTTTGCCAGCGTCTGAGCAAGCAGAGTTTTGCCGCTGCCTGTTGGTCCCAGCATCAAAATATTTGATTTTTGTAGTTCAACATCTTCATTCTTATGCTGTGTTTCATAATTAATGCGTTTGTAGTGGTTGTAAACAGCAACCGCCAAAGTTTTTTTGGCTTCATCCTGACCAATAACATACTGGTCAAGAATCTCCTTGATTTCCTGGGGTTTCGGCAGTTCACCATTTAGAGCCTGTGGCTGTGTACTGAACTCTTCTGCCAGCATTTCGTTGCAGACTTCGATACATTCATCACAGATAAAGACGTTGTGGCCCGCAACAAGCTTGCGCACTTGCCCCTGTTTTTTACCACAGAAAGAACAGGTATAGCTGTTATCGTTCCCATCGCCAAAATTCATATCTTTTACTCCTTGCGCATCTTAATTTTATCCTACGCTTAACCCTTCATTATTTGCGGGTAAGTATTTCGTCGACCAAGCCATATGCTTTAGCTTCTATAGCTGTAAGATAATAGTCGCGCTCTGTATCTATTTGGATTTTTTCTTTTGGTTGGCCCGTATGTTTGGCCATAATGCCATTCATTTCGTCCCGGATACGGAGAATTTCACGAGCGTGAATCTCTATCTCAGTAGCCTGGCCCTGAGCACCGCCCAAAGGCTGATGAATCATTACGCGTGCGTAAGGCAGTGTGAAACGCTTGCCTTTCGTTCCGGCTGCTAACAGGACAGAAGCCATACTAGCCGCCATGCCCATACAAATCGTCGAAACATCAGGTTTGATATATTGCATTGTATCATAAATAGCCATACCAGCGCTCACGCTGCCGCCAGGACTATTTATATACAAATGAATATCCTTATTAGGATCTTCTGCTTCCAGGAATAAAAGCTGTGCAATGATAAGATTTGCCATATTATCATCAATTGTTCCTGTTACGAAAATAATCCTGTCTTTCAATAAGCGGGAATATATATCATAAGATCTTTCTCCCCGACTGGATTGCTCAACAACGATAGGCACAAAATTCATCATTACTCACACCCCTTTACATATTTGGTGCAAAATTATTTTGCTGCCCCATCAATAACAACATGCGCTGATTTACGACGCAGGATATTAGCAAGTAATAAACCCATGTTGCCGTTCGAAGAGATAATTTTCTTTACTTCTTCAACATCAGCACCATTTTGAGCAGCGATGTTAGCCAACTCGGCGTCAATATCTTCCATACCTACCTGAATATTTTCAGCCTTGGCAATGGCATCAAGCACAAGATCAGTTTTAACATTTTCCAGTGCAGTTGCTTTGTAATTTTCACGCAGTTTTTCCATATCCATGCCAGTGTATTTCAAATAAGCATCAAGGTTCATCCTGCGGTTTTCGAGATTCATTTTAAGTTCTTCAATCATTTGGCTGATACGATCTTCAACCATGATTTCCGGCACTTCGAATTCAGCATTGGCAACTGCAGCTTGAATCAGCGCTCTTTCATAATCTGCTTCGGCTTGCTCTTCAGCATGCTTTTGCATTTTTTCTTTATAATCAGCTTTCAGTTCTTCAATGGTCTTGCATTTGCTGTTCGCAGCAACAAATTCATCATTAAGTTCTGGCAATTCTTTGCGTTTAACATCTTGAACATTTACTTTGAAAATAGCTTCTTTACCTGCAAGCTCTTTAACAAAATATTCTTCTGGGAAGGTAACCTGAACATCAGTGGAATCTCCCGCTTTCAGACCAACCAACTGCTCTTCAAATCCTGGGATAAAGCTGCCGGAACCAACTTCCAATGGATAGCCTTTGCCTTCACCACCGCTGAACGGTTCACCATCAACAGTGCCTGCGAAATCAATGATTGCGAAATCGCCTTTCATGATCACGGCATCAGGAGCTACTACCATTTTTGCACCACGGCTGCGCAGTTCTTCAACTGCAGCATCAATTTGTTCATCGGTTACTACTGCTTCTTTTTTCTCAACTTTCAGGCCTTTATATTCGCCGAGTTTTGGTTCTGGTTTTACTGTAATAGTCAAAACCAATTCCATATCGGTATTTTCTTCAAAAGTTGATTCTTTCACAGCTGGATCGCTGACCGGAATAAGCTTTTCATCTGCCATAGCTTTACGGAAACAGTCATTAGCAATAAGCTCAAAAGCTTCTTGTTTAATGGCTTCTTTACCTACACGCATTTCTAAAATATTACGAGGTGCTTTGCCTTTGCGGAAACCAGGTATATTAACTTGACCAGCAATTTTTTGTACTGCTTTGGCAAAACCCTTATTTACTTCTGCTGCCGGCAATTGGATTTTAATAGTTGCTTCATTTGCTACTCTTTCTACAGATACGTTCATCTAAAAAAGCCTCCTTAATAATATGTCGCTGCCTAAAACTTATCTCTTGACTGAAAATTCAGCCTGTTTTTAATAAATCATTATAAAAACCGCTCATAGTATCATAACACAAAGTAATATCTTTGACAAGGTTCGCTGGTTCCGGCCTTAAGTATAATCACAAAGACTAAAAAGGCTTCCTCATCAGAGGAAGCCTGAAGTGCTAGTGGAGCGGAAAACGAGATTCGAACTCGCGACCCCCGCCTTGGCAAGGCGGTGCTCTACCGCTGAGCTATTTCCGCAGTTGTCACTGACAACGTAGATTATTGTAAATTATAACGATGCATTTGTCAACACCTTAAATTTAAAATTCTCCCAAAACCAGTTGGCTGATATTTTTAGAGTGGTCGGATACCCTTTTCATATTGATCAGTAGTTCCAGCATGACGAAACCGGCAGCCGGATTACAGATTTTATCGTTTAGCCTGGCCACATGATTTTTGCGCATTTCTTTCTGGTATAGTTTTACTTCACGAGAAACTGCAAGTGAAGCACGCGCCAAGTCACGATCATTAGTTTCCAATGCCTTCAAGGCTTTGCTGCTGGCATCCAGGACCAGAACTCCCAAATGCTTAAGCTCCTCCTGTGCTGCCGGTGAGAACTCGACACCATCCTCACGCATATTGCGAACTTTCTTGGCAATAATTTCTGCATGATCGCCGATACGTTCAATATCATTACAGGCATGCAAAAGCCCTGTATGTACTGCGGCGAGATCCATACTCATCTGGTTTTCCGACATTTGCGTCAGATATCTGGTTATTTCATCTTCCAGAATATCGACAACTGGCTCATGCTCCAGTATATATTCGATTTTCTTGCTGTCCTTGTCTTCAATGGCACTAAAGGCCAATTCAATGTTATGCCAAGCCATATTGCCCATGCGCACGACTTCTTTGGTGGCCAGCTGCATCGCAAGGCTTGGTGTGCCAAGCATATTTACATCCAAGAATAAAGGCTTTCTGGAAATTACAACATCTTTGCCCGGCACCAGCAATTCTATGAAAGCAACAAATTGATTGGTTATTGGCAGGAAAATAACAGTACTCAAAAGATTAAAGGCCGTATGGGAGTTGGCAATCTGTCTCGCAATATCTCCTTCCGGCGAAATATAAAGAACAAAATCGACAAACCAGCCCATAAAGATAATAAAGATGATGCTGCCGATCAAATTATACAAAACATGTGAATATGCAACCCTTTTAGCTGCACGGTTGGCCCTGAGCGAAGCCAGAACCGACGTGATACAAGTACCTACATTATCACCAAGCATAACAGGAATAGCGCCTTCGAGCGGTATCAGCCCCTGACTTGCCATTGCCATCAAGATACCAATGGTTGCCGTACTGGATTGCACGACGCAGGTCATCACCGTACCGGCTAATAAACCAATGAGAGGATTGTCAGCAAAAGTTGCGATGAAATCCACAAAACCCTGATACTTTCTTAAAGGAGCAACTGCATTCCCCATCATCTGCATACCCAGCATCATAATACCGAAGCCCATCATGATCTGTCCGGAATACTTCAGTTTTTTGCCTTTGGCAATGATATTCAGACCAAACCCCAAAGCTATAAATACAGTCACAAAGTCAGTCACTTTAAAAGCAATCAATTGAGCTGTTACAGTAGTACCAAGATTAGCACCCATAACAATACCAAAAGCTTGCTTCAAAGTCATCAGACCGGCATTGACCATACTTACTGTCATTATGGTAGTAATACCGCTTGACTGTAGTACAGCGGCTACCACGGTACCGAGCAAGACTCCGTACATCACGCGTCCGGCTAAAACTTCAAAAAGTCTTTGCAGTCGATCCTCTGCAACCTTCTGCATCCCATCACTCATCAACTGCATCCCATACAAGAGCAAAGCCAAGCCGCCGAGAAAAGCAAAGAAAAGGAGATACATTCTAAAGCCCCCATTAAACTTTTTTCCCAATTACATGTATTATATCAGAAATTTCATTTCTGCATATGTATTCTTTTCGCTAAACCCGCATCATGCCTAGCTCTACAGTATTTAGCGGTCCCTTTGGGACATCATTTGTCCATGTTTTAGAAAAGAAAAAGTCCCCTCTTTTATAAAAGAGGGGACTTGATAAGGACAATAATCTTAGATCATTCAGCTTTTTTAAGTTCCACCGGTGCAAATGCGAACTCACTAATCAAAGGCTTTTCACCTTTGACCTCAAAAGCAAAAATAATTTTTACTACTTGTGTTTTGGAAAAGCCAGCTAGATAAGTAACCCGATCACCTTGGTCAAATTTTTCGAGAACAACAAGTTTCTTTTCTTTCATGGTTCCAAAGTTATTGGCGATTTGGCTGCTTAATTTTTGCATAGCTGCAGCATCAACTTTTTTTGCAAACCAGGAGTGAAGTTAGAAGCTATCTCTTCATATGCTCCATTATTCTTATCAAGGATGGACAAAAATTTGTCAACGGCCTTTTCTTCATTACCCAAAATACTAGCATTACTTGCCGCTGAGCATATTGTGCCAAAGCCGAAAACGAAAACCAGTGCTAAAAACAAAACAATTTTTTTCATAAAATCATCCTCCTATGTTTGCTTCTAAAGTACAAGCGTGCCTGCCACTGACAGAGCACGCTTGTATAAATTATAACATACTAAGCAACAATAAGTTATTCAGCGGATTATTCTTTTCCTGCCAAGCGTTTGTAATTGCCTAATCTTTCCATCGCATCAGACTTGGTTTTCGCAAATAAAGCTTCTGCTGTTTCCGGGTATTGTTTTTTGAGGGAAGCATAACGCACTTCACCCATCAGGAATTCATGGAAATCTGCTGTTGGTTCCTTGGAATCAAGAACAAACGGATTCTCACCTTTTTCCTTCAGAGCAGGATTGAATCTGTACATTGCCCAATAGCCACATTCAACAGCTTTCTTAGTTTCCAGCTGGCTGTTGCCCATACCGCTCTTCAAGCCGTGATTGATACATGGTGAATAGGCGATGATGAGGGATGGTCCTGGATAAGCTTCTGCTTCAGCGATAGCTTTCAAAGTTTGGTTCTTATCTGCGCCCATGGCAATTTGTGCGACATACACGTAGCCATAGCTCATTGCCATCATGCCAAGATCTTTCTTCTTGGTCTTTTTGCCACTGGCAGCAAATTTTGCGATAGCTGCAGTTGGTGTTGATTTGGAAGACTGACCGCCGGTGTTGGAATATACTTCGGTATCAAAGACCAATACGTTGACGTCTTCACCGGAAGCAAGCACATGGTCAAGACCGCCGTAGCCAATATCATAAGCCCAACCGTCGCCGCCGAAGATCCAGTGAGAACGTTTCACAAAGAATCTGCTGTTAGCAGCTATTTCTTCCAGCAATGGTTGACCAGCTTTTTCTACAGCCAATAAAGCTTCCAGTTTTTCAGCGCGTTCACGAGAACCTTCACCTTCGTTGGCATTAGCAAGCCATTCTTCCATAGCTGCTTTCAGTTCAGAGCTAACTGGTAGTGCAAGTGCCTCTTGTACCATATTTTCAACACGTTCACGTGATTGTTTTACGCCCAGGAACATACCTAAGCCATATTCAGCATTATCCTCGAACAAAGAATTTGCCCAGCTTGGACCGTGTCCTTTGCAGTTTTTCGTATAAGGCATGGAAGGAGCACTGGCGCCCCAGATAGAAGTACAGCCTGTTGCGTTGGCAATCATCATGCGGTCACCGAACAATTGGGTAACGAGCTTAGCATACGGAGTTTCACCGCAGCCAGCACAAGCACCGGAGAATTCGAGCAATGGCTGTTCAAATTGCACGCCTTTGACTGTTTTCTTGTTCATCGGGTTCGGTTTGACTGTAACGGTGTCAATAGCATAATTCCATAGTGGCACTTGCTCCATTTGCGTGCTCAACGGTTTCATGACAATTGCTTTTTCCTTAGCCGGGCAAACCTGTACACAGTTGCCGCAACCAGCACAGTCCAAAGCGGAAACAGCTATGCGGAATTGCAAGTCTTTAGCACCGATAGCAGGCTTAGTTGTAAAACCAGCCGGAGCCGCCGCAACCTCTTCAGCTGTCGCCAGGACAGGACGGATAGAAGCATGCGGACAAACAAAGGCACATTGATTACATTGAATACAGTTATCGATTTGCCACTCAGGCACGTTAATTGCTATACCACGTTTTTCAAAAGTGGAAGTTCCGGACGGGAAAGTTCCATCAGCATGTTTTTGGAAAGCACTTACAGGCAGCTTGTCGCCTTCCATCCTGTTCATCGGTTCCAGAATATTCTTAGCGAAATTATCAGCTGAACCGATAGCAGCAACTTCTGTATCAACAGCCTCAGCCCAGCTGTCCGGCACGTTGATTTTGACAATGGCATCTACGCCCTGATCAATTGCAGCGTAGTTCATGTTAAGAACACTCTGACCTTTCAAGCCATAGGAATGGTCAACAGCTTCTTTCAGATATTTGACAGCGTCTGCAACCGGAATGATATCAGCTAACTTAAAGAAGGCTGACTGCATGATCATATTGATGCGGCCGCCCAAGCCGATTTCTTCGGCAATTTTAACAGCATCAATGGTGTAGAAGTTGATATTATTTTTAGCAATATATTTTTTCATAGCTGCCGGCAGATTTGCTTCCAATTCTTCCGCATTCCAGCGACAGTTCAACAGGAAGGTGCCATTTTTCTTCAAGCCGGCGAGAACATCATACTTGTTTACATATGATTGGTTATGGACAGCTACGAAATCAGCATAGTTAATCAGATAAGGTGCGCGAATCTGCTCATGTCCGAAACGCAAATGAGAAACAGTGATGCCGCCTGACTTCTTGGAATCATAGGAGAAGTAGCCTTGCGCATACATGTCGGTATAATCGCCGATAATTTTGATCGCGCTCTTATTAGCACCAACAGTACCATCTGAACCAAGTCCCCAGAATTTACAGCTTTTTGTACCTTTAGGCGTAGTATCAAGTTCTTCAGTAACTGCCAGAGAAGTTGCAGTAACATCATCAACGATGCCAACCGTGAAATTATTCTTAGGTTCTGCCAAATCAAGATTAGCAAATACTGCTAGTACCTCTGACGGTGTCAGATCTTTGGAGCCTAAGCCATAACGGCCGCCAACAATCAGCGGATGCTCTGCCTGCGTATAGTAAACGCTGCGTACATCCAGGTATAATGGTTCGCCAAAAGCACCCGGTTCCTTGGTACGATCCAAGACAGCAATCTTTTTCACTGTCTTCGGCATGGCACTCAGGAAGTGTTTTGCTGAGAATGGGCGATAGAGATGTACCACCAAAAGGCCTACTTTTTCACCCTTAGCATTCAGATATTCCACAGTGGTCTGAATAGTTTCCGTGGCTGAACCCATGGCAATGATAACTTTTTCAGCATCCGGAGCACCATAATAATTGAACAAACCATATTTACGACCAGTGATTTTGCTGATTTCATTCATATAATTTTCTACGACTGCAGGCAGTTTTTCATAATAAGAATTTACTGCTTCGCGAGTTTGGAAATAAATATCAGGATTTTGCGCAGTACCACGGATAACCGGTTGATCAGGATTGAGGCTGCGTGCTCTGAATTCAGCTACAGCTTCCTTGTCCAACAGTTTTTCCAAAGCATCATATTCCATAACTTCAACTTTTTGAACTTCATGAGAAGTTCTGAAACCATCGAAGAAATTAACAAAAGGAATACGACCGCTAATAGCAGATAAATGAGCAACAGCACTTAAATCCATTACTTCCTGCACGCTTCCTTCTGCCAAAAGAGCAAACCCAGTCTGACGAGCTGCCATCACATCCTGATGGTCACCAAAAATAGAAAGTGAACTGGCCGCCAAAGCGCGTGCCGATACTTGGAAAACAGCCGGCAATAGTTCGCCTGCCATTTTATACATATTAGGAATCATCAGGAGCAAGCCCTGAGAAGCCGTATAAGTTGTAGTAAGAGCGCCTGCCTGCAAGGAGCCGTGTACAGCTCCGGAAGCACCAGCCTCAGACTGCATTTCCATAACTTTTACTGTTTGTCCGAACAGGTTTTTTTTGCCTTGTGCTGCCCATTCATCAGTTACTTCTGCCATTGGTGAAGATGGCGTAATTGGATAAATTGCGGCAACATCGGTGAAAGCATAAGATACATACGCAGCGGCGGTATTACCGTCCATAGTTTTCATTTTTGCCATGTTGGTTCCCTCATCTTTCTCTTTAGATTAAATTAACCTACTACCGCTAAGATTGCTAAAACAGCTATCATAACAGCCCAGCAGTCAAAAAGTTTGCCGGTTAAATGTAGGGTACACTTATACTTATTTAGTATATACTAAAAAGTATGTGCTGTAAACTTTTGTAAAACCAGTTCTTATACGAATAACGGAATGATTATCCGTCAAATTTTATTATATTATAGATTTGTCTTTTGGTCATTGTATTTCTCTAATTATTTTGCTAGACTTGTAGTTAGTTGAATATTATTTACATCCACTAGGGGAGCTTATAGGCTGAGAGACGAAATGTCGACCCTTGGAACCTGATTTCCGGATAATGCCGGCGGAGGGAAGTGGCACCTATTCTGCTTTCCCCAGCCGTTTCCGATAAGATGGAAACGGTTATTTTATTTATTACAAAGGAGCGTAAAATATGCTTACACAAATGCAGTCCGCACGACAAGGTATTATTACAGAGGCTATGCTAATAGTCGCAGCCAAAGAAAATCTATCTGCAGAAGCGATCCGTGCCGGCGTTGCAGAAGGCAGTATCGCCATCTGTGCCAATCCTAATCATAAGAATCTTGATCCACGAGGCGTAGGCAAGGGTCTGACAACCAAAGTCAATGCTAACATCGGTACTTCCAGTTCCTATCCTGACCCACAGCCGGAACTGCTCAAGCTAGCCGCAGCAATTGAAGCTGGTGCCGACGCAGTCATGGATCTCAGTACCGGTGATAACATTGAAGCTTCCCGCCGGGCAATTATTGAAGCTTCCACCGTCATGGTCGGTACGGTACCTATTTATCAGGCGACTGTTGAAGCAATTAAGAAACACGGTGCCGTTGTCCATATGACGAAGGAAGATTTATTTACTGTTATTGAACAACAGGCGAAAGATGGTGCTGATTTCATGACCATCCATTGCGGCATCAATCGCAATGTGTTAAAAGCGTTGCTTACTGAAGGACGTGTGATGGACGTCGTCAGCCGCGGCGGTTCTTTTATTACCGGCTGGATGCTTCACAATGATCAGGAAAATCCGCTCTATGAATACTACGATGAAATTCTTGATATCTGTGCCAAATACGACGTTGTCATCAGCCTAGGCGATGGCCTGAGACCAGGCTGCCTTGCCGATGCGACTGACAGAGCGCAAATACAGGAGCTGATCAACCTTGGTGAATTAACTGATCGCGCCTGGGCCAAAGGTGTACAAGTCATGGTTGAAGGTCCTGGACATGTACCGTACAATCAGATTGCAGCTAATATCCAATTGCAGAAAAGTCTCTGCAAAAATGCTCCTTTCTACGTACTCGGGCCACTAGTAACAGACGTCGCTCCCGGTTACGACCACATTACCTCAGCCATCGGTGGAACTCTGGCCGGTGCTGCCGGTGCTGATTTTCTCTGTTATGTCACCCCTGCTGAACATCTCGGTCTGCCTGACATCAATGACGTTCGTGAAGGTGTAATTGCCACACGTATCGCCGCTCATGCCGCCGATATAGCCAAAGGTGTTCCCGGAGCTCTGGAATGGGATTTGAAAATGGCGAAAGCCCGCAAAGAACTTAACTGGCCGGAACAAATCAAGCTGGCTATTGACCCGATTAAAGCACAGCGTTATCGCACTGAAAAAAATAAGGCCGATGACGAAGCCTGCTCCATGTGCGGTGACTATTGCGCCGTAAAAATCGTGGAAGAATATTTACAGGCAGCACGCAACAAGAATTAAATAATTAACAGTAAAATAGCAAAAGCATCTATGCCATGGGCATAGATGCTTTTTTGTGATTATTTAGTCTTGGTTTTCTGTCCTGAGGTTAACAAACTGGTATCACGTACAAGTGGGTCAGTCAAATCCATATGACCGTTCAGGCTAACTACTTTTTTACCTTCTACTAATATCTGAACTTTTTTAATTTCCGGGAATTCCGTTAAAGTATTGACGATAGCGCCCGTGACCATTAGTTCGTTGTAGGAACCGCCGCCCAGTTTTTTAATATCCTTGCTGAAATCAGCTGAGGCCACACCATCCTTGACAGTCAAGCCAAGAACCTTAGTATCAGGAGGAAATGCATTGACCAGCTTGCTATCCTGCGGCTTTGCTTCAACTAAAGTGTGCAAGGCATTTTCGGCTGCGGACTTACCATTATCCTTAATTGTATACTTTTCCGGCAGCAGGTAACCTTGTCCATCACCTGTGGTTCTGTATACTACGAAGCTTTGCTCTTTAACAACTGGCTGGACAGCCGGCTTTTCCTCGGTTTTCGGTGTTGAACAGCCACTCACCAACATACAGAAAATCAAGAGTGGTGCTAAAAGCAATTTAAACCACTTCATCATTGATCACCCCCGGCTGCTGCAAAATAATCTTCTATACCGTCGGCAATCACTTTTGCCATTTTATTTTGGAACCAGTTGCTGCGGAGAAGTTTTTCCTCTTTTGGATTACTGAGAAAGGCCGTTTCTACGAGAACTGTAGGCATACTGCTTCTTTTATTTACATAGAAATTAGCCTGCCGCACACCTAAATCATCCAGGCCGAATTTCTTGGTTAATTCATCCTGGATAGCCGCGGCCGCCACTTTATCGTAATCTGTTTTGGGGAAAAAATAGGAGGTCATACCACCTATATTGGGATTCGTTGAAGCATTGCAATGGATACTGATAAACAAATCTGCGTCGTTCGCCTGTGCGACATCTACGCGTGCCTGCAGTTCCTGAGCATCAGTAGCATCCGGTCCATAAACATCTTTGTCATTCGTGCGCGTCATCGAAACCTGTGCACCTTTATCCAACAAGTAGTCACGCACTTTCATCGCAATCTTGAGGGTGATGTCCTTTTCTTTCGTTCCCTGTTTGCCAATCGCTCCCGGATCGGTGCCGCCATGACCAGGATCAAGGGTAACCATCTTGCCTTTAAGCCCTCCGCCGATTTCAAATGTTGGTTTTACAGGTATACTCGGTATAACTGTATCCGTGCCACTTATCGGGGTAAAATTGCCGCTGCTGCTGGCAATGTCAATGACAATTCTGTCAGGTCTCTTAGTAACCGGATCTTTCTTTAAAACAAAAACTTTATAGTCCCCGCTTGCTAATTTACGCGTTAACGGCAACTGCAGCAAAGTTTTTTCACCCGTTGCCTGCAGCGCAACATGATCAACAGTATCACTTTTAACCTTATAATCTTTTGAAACATAAGGCCGCAATCCTCCAATGACAGAAATCATCAAAGAATCATCATTAAGCACAGCCTGAGCTTCTGTAGGTCCGGTACAGTCCAGAACTACCCGGAACACATTCTCTTTGCTCACTCCCCAATGCAAGGCAGTTATTTCTGGCCCTGAGGCTTCTGCTATCATATTCAAAGCAAAACTAAACAAACAAACCAGCAAAACCAAAAGTTTTCTCAGCAATTCGGACTCACCTCTTTTCGAACTTTATGTATCTAGATTCTAACACCGGTCAGCGCACTTGTAAATAATTCAAGTCTGCTGCAGCAGCTCCCGCAAAAGGTTTTCTGTCTGTTTCAATGCTTTTTGGGTAGCTTTACCATCCTTTTTGATGTTAATAGTGAGGACATCACCTTCCTGCAAGTCTTCCGGTAATAACTCTCTTGGCCAATTGATACTCAGACCATTTTCGCCGTAAAGTAACACTGCTTTTGTCCCTTCGAACCTGTCAATTGTTACTTCTATTTTCATTATTCTTCCTCCACTTTTTGTCTGGCACGCGGTAAAACTTCGCTAATCTGGCCGGCAGCCAAACCTATTTTGCCGTTTTCCGCTGCTAAATCACCAGCTAAACCATGAAGATAAACCCCAAGGACTGCAGCATCCACAGCAGAAAGTCCCTGTCCGAGCAAAGCTGCAATAATACCTGTTAGCACGTCGCCGCTGCCGCCCGTTGCCATACCCTCGTTGCCGGTAGTATTTAGATAAGCAGCGCCATTCGGTGCTGCGACGACTGTCGGTGCACCTTTTAAAACGACTACCGCCTGCCACTCTACTGCAAAACGCGAGGCAACAGCAAGGCGTTTGGCGTCTACATCTGCTGCATCATCATCAATCAATCTGGCCATTTCGGCAGGATGTGGAGTGATAATTTTTGGGCACTTCATCCCGCTTAAAATTTCCGTATGTCCAACCAGCGCCGTCAAGGCATCGGCATCAATTACTGCAGGCTTGCTGCAGCCTTGCAAAATATCGCGTATAACTTCTTTGGTAGGTTCTGAAGTTCCGAGACCAGGGCCGACAGCCAAAACATCACTTTTTTCCAGCCAATGTCTGACATCGCCCACAGCACCGCCGCCTAAAACACCAGGCATTCTTTCAATCAAGCCCTGCACCATCACTTCATTTAATTTTGCCGCCAGAATATTTTGCGAACTTAAAGCTGTGAGCAGAGTTACAAGTCCTGCGCCTGCCTTTACAGCAGCGTAACTGCAAAGAGCTGCAGCTCCTGTAAAACCTGGTGACCCTGCTAAAACCGCAACTCGACCCGCCATTCCTTTATGCGCATTACCTTGGCGTTGTGGCAGCTTCGCTTTAGCCAACCTCTTCGTTATCAACTCATTTTTGCAATCTGCTCCAGCAAGAAGATCTGCTGGGATACCAATCTCCGCCACCATAATTTCGCCCGCATGGGCAGCTCCCGGATAGAGATACAGACCAGGTTTCGGTGCTGCCAGGGTCACAGTAACGTCAGCCATAACAGCATCTTGAGACGCTTTACCCGTATCAGGTTCAACACCGCTTGGTATATCAATTGCTAACACTGGCGCTGCCATGCTGTTGATTAACTTGGCAGCTCGTGCAAACGTAAGATTCAGTTCACCTCGAAAACCTGTGCCCAGTAAACCGTCGATAACAAGGTCTGCCAATTCACCGGCAATTGCCGCCTTATCCCAGTCCTGTTCGGTTCTTACGGTAAATAGAAACGGATTACATTTCTGCAAAACTGCTAACTGCGTAAGTGCATCACCGGTATAAGCGTCTGACTCCGCAAACAAAATAACTGTAACCTGTGCACCACGAGCAAGCAAAGTTCTTGCTGCGACAAAACCATCACCGGCATTGTTCCCCTTACCGGCAAATACTACAATCTTCTTATTCCTGCAATCCTCCAGTATGTTTTCCGCGGTAGCAGCCACGGCACGCCCAGCGTTTTCCATCAAAAGCAGCCCCGGCAGCCCAAATTCCTTTGTGGTTGCAGCATCTATCTGTTGCATTTCTTCAGCTAAAAACAGCTTCATATCTTATCACCTTCCAGAATAACTTGCGCCAAGCCATATTCTTTGGTATGACTTAGCGAAACATGTAAATATTTACAGCCTAAATCATCAGCTCTTACTTGAAAACTCCCTGTAAGTTTTATAGCAGGTTTGCCAAGTTCATTGTTAGTTATTTCCACGTCACGCATACTCGCACTGCGAAAACCAGTGCCAAGCGCTTTGGCTGCAGCTTCCTTGGCAGCAAAGCGAGCGGCAAAGCTCATAGCCTGCTGTTTACCGCGCGCCAGACAATAATCAATTTCTGCCTGCGTGTACACCTTTTGGACAAAGCGGGGATTTTCAATTGCTTTCTTTATTCTTGCAACCTCAACAAGATCGCAGCCCATACCAATAATCACTTTCATCATTCCCTTGTCAGCCTTTGATTGTTTTATAACAAATCTATCCATTTTCTATTATTCTCTTTTTTTTTATAAATCCCTGCCTGTCTAGTCACTGGGCCCTTCATCCGCCTGCTTGGCTGTTAAAAGTATAATTTTAAATATATTACATACTCGCTCTCTATATCGCCTGTATTCATGCGGTTTACAGCAAAAAGAAAAAGTTGCCGCAGATAACATCAAAGTACGTCTGACGGCAACTTTTATTTTATGATATTTTTGTGAACTTATTGGGGTTTGCTGCCTTCTGTTTCATAAGGCCAGCCACTCATCCCACCCTCCAGACTTTGGACATTTTCATAGCCAAGAGACCGCATAATAGTTTCAGCCTCATAACCGCGCAAATCAATCTGGCAGGAGCAAATCAATCTGGCTTTCTTGTCTGTAAATACTTTTTCAGCTTCACTGCGCAGACTTCCCAAAGGCAAATTAACAATATTGGCACAGCCTGCAATCCGGTTAGCCGCGTACTCACCTGGTGTCCGCACGTCAACTAAGGTATAGGAAGAATCCCCTTTAATTTTTTGGAAGTCCTTCGGATTAATGCTGCGTAAGTGCCCAGCAAATTTGTTCATTAATACGTTAGCAGCAGTAGAAACATTATCAATCGGACCGTTAAACGGCGGTGCATAACCGTAATCAATATTGCTCAGGTCTTCAACCTTAGCACCAAAAGCCATTGCCGTTGCAATAGCATCAATGCGTTTATCCACGCCGCCTGTACCTACAGCCTGTGCGCCTATTACGCGATGCGAGCCGACTTCAGCCAGCAGCTTCAAAATCAGGCGGTTGGCCCCCGGCATATAACCGAGGCGGTCAAAACCTGGCACTACAACACTTTCAAATTTAAGGCCTGCCTTTTGCGCGCTGGTTTCATTCAAGCCCGTACTGCCTGCCTGCCAGTTCAACACCTGGCAGATGCCGGTATTCAGAATGCCAGGATATTTTATTTCGTCGCCGGCAATATTATCGGCAATAACTCGTCCATGCTTATTAGCTGTAGATCCCATCGGGGTAAACAATTTAGCTTTGCTGATAAGATTGGTATTTTCTGCACAGTCACCACCGGCATAAATATCGGGATCGCTGGTCTCTAGGTATTCGTTAACCGCAATGCTGCCGCTCGGTCCGATTTCAATACCAGCCTCGCGCGCCAGTTCAACATTCGGTCTGACACCAACGGCAACAATGACCAGTTGAGCAGGAATCAGCCTCTTATCGGTTTTAACCGCAGTGACTTTGGTACTTCCTTCTATCGTCACGGTTTTCTCGTTCAGATAAAGGTTAATACCAGCTTTTAACACCGGCTTCTGCAGCAAATCAGCCATTTCTTTATCCAGCATCTGCGGCAATATTCTGTCCTGCATTTCGACAATATTGACTGTCAGACCTTGTTTATGAAAAGCTTCGGCAAGTTCCATTCCAACCAAACCTGCACCCACGATTACAACGTCCGTAACTTTGTTTTCAGTCATATCTTTTTTAACGGCATGCACATCCCAAGGAAACCAAAAGTTATGTACGCCATCTAAATCAGCACCCGGAATAGGTAATTTGACTGGCGTGGAGCCGGTGGCTAGAACTAATTTATCGTATGGTAAAACTTTAGTTTCACCGGTATCACGATTCAGGTACGTCACAGTATGCTCGCTGCGGTTGATTGCTGTCGCCTCATGTCTGACAAGCACTTCAACTCCTTTTACCTCTCTGAAATAAGCAGCATCACGAATTCCCTGTGGTCCATTGGTAAAACAGCCAAATTCTTTAACATCGCCGCCTATATAATAAGGAAAACCACAAGCACCATAACTGACTTCACTGCCGCGCTCCAAAACGATGATTTCTGCGTCCTTATCACGTCTGCGCAGTCTGGAAGCCGTTTTCATGCCTGCGGCGACACCGCCGATAATTACTATTCTTTTTCCCATGCTCGTCCCTCCTCAAATGAAAACCTTTATCTACCCTTCATTATAACTGCAAAAGGGGCCGGTTTCAATGAACCGGCCCCTCAGTAATTATTTTTGCTTTTCCAAGTCAATATTACCATGGTTTAAAACAACCTTGATGCTTTCACCGTTTTTAATTTCACCGGCGACAATCTTTTTGCCAAGAATAGTTTCCACGGTATGAACGATCAAACGTTTCAGTGGTCTGGCACCGAACGAAATATCAAAACCGGCTGCGGCCAGATATTCAACCGCTTCCTCCGTGTAGGAAAGCTTAAGTTCGAGTTGATTATCAAGACGTTCGCCAAGTTCATCCAGTACCAATCTGACGATATCCTTGATCTGTCCTTGCCCCAAGGCATGGAAGACTACAATGTCGTCAACACGGTTGAGGAATTCCGGGCGGAAGAAATTCATCAGCAGGCTTTGGATTTCCTCACGGGAAACTTGACCTTGTTTCTTGAGAATATCTGCCGAACCAAGGTTACTGGTCATAATAATCAACGTATTTTTGAAGTCAACATTACGACCTTGCCCATCTGTCAAGCGTCCATCATCGAGCACCTGCAGCAGCACATTGAAAACGTCGGCATGTGCCTTTTCGATTTCGTCCAGCAAAATCACGGCATACGGATGACGTCTGACAGCTTCAGTCAGCTGGCCGCCTTCTTCATAACCTACATAACCCGGAGGTGCGCCAATCAAACGGGATACGGTGTGTTTCTCCATGTATTCACTCATATCGATACGAATCATATTACGTTCGTCGTCAAAGAGAACTTCAGCCAAAGCTTTGGCCAATTCCGTCTTGCCAACCCCTGTGGGTCCGAGAAAGATGAAGGAACCGATTGGTCTCGAAGGATCCTTGATACCGGCACGCGCACGCACAACTGCTTCGCTGACTGCCTTGATTGCTTCATCCTGGCCAACAACGCGTTTGTGCAGAATTTCTTCCAGATGCACCAGCTTATCGCGTTCACCTTCAACCAGTCTTTGTACAGGAATGCCTGTCCAGGTGCTTACAACTTTGGAAATATCATCCTCATCTACTTCTTCTTTTAACAGAACCTCACCATCGCCGCCGGCTTTACCGGATTCCAATTCTGCCAGCTTTTTCTCCAGGTCAGGCAAGCGTCCATATTTAAGTTCGGCCAGCTTGTTCAGATTATAGTCACGTTCTGCGGTTTCCATTTCCTGTTTCACTTCATCAATTTCACGTTTAACTTCACGTACTTTGGCAATAGCAGCTTTCTCACGATCCCAACGGGCAGTAAGTTCATCGTTAGCTTTTTTGAGCTCTGCCAGTTCTTCTTCCAACTTTTTCATTCTTTCCTTGGATTGCGGATCAGTTTCTTTGCTCAGTGCCTGTGCTTCTATTTCCAATTGCAGAATACGACGTTTGCTTTCGTCTAGTTCAGCCGGGAGCGAATCTATCTCTGTACGCAGACGTGCTGAGGCTTCATCGACCAGGTCAATCGCTTTATCCGGCAGGAATCTGTCGTTGATATAGCGGTCAGATAAAACGGCCGCCGCCACAAGCGCTGCATCTTTAATTCTCACGCCGTGATGTACTTCATATCTTTCCTTCAAGCCACGCAAAATGGAGATGGTATCTTCCACGCTTGGCTGTTTAACCATAACTGGCTGGAATCTGCGTTCCAGGGCACTGTCCTTTTCAATATATTTGCGATATTCATTCAAAGTAGTGGCACCGATGCATCTGAGTTCACCGCGCGCCAGCATTGGTTTCAGGATATTGCCGGCATCCATGGCACCCTCGGCAGCTCCTGCCCCTACCACGGTATGCAGTTCATCAATGAACATAATAATCTGACCGGCTGAATCGGAAACTGCTTTCAAAACCTTCTTCAAACGTTCTTCAAATTCGCCGCGGAATTTGGCCCCGGCAACCAAAGAAGCTAAATCAAGAGCATAAAGCATCTTATTCTTCAGCATTTCCGGTACATCGCCAGAAACAATACGACGGGCCAAACCTTCAACGATAGCAGTCTTACCTACCCCCGGCTCACCAATCAGCACCGGATTATTCTTTTTGCGGCGTGATAATATTTCGATGGTACGTCTAATTTCTTCATCACGGCCGATAACAGGGTCAAGGTCACCTTTGCGCGCCTTTTCCGTTAAATCCTGGCCATATTTTTCTAAGGTTTTTTGATTTTCTTCGTCACCCTTACCACTAACATACTGCATATATAAAGCCTTCACTTTCTTTTTGTCTATACCGTATTTTTTGCACAAGGCAACGACATCATTATCGCCGTCCTCCACCAACGCTCCTACCAGATCAGCAATATTGATCTCATTTTCACCAGCGTCTTTTTCTGCCAAACCAAAAACACGTGCCAATCCCATGCTCATGCGCAGGGCGTCCTGGCCTTTGACCTGCGGTATTTTACGCAGCAAATCTTTTGCTTCCTGCGTAAAAGCCCTTTCATCAATTTTCAAGCTTTGCAGCAAAAACTTAAAAAAGCCTTCCTGTCCACACAAAGAGGCCAGAAGATGAACCGTGCTCAATTCCTGGTTATAGTTCATAACTGCCTGCTGCTGTGCAGCTTCCAACAATGTTTTTACCTCATCACTGTAACGATCTTCCTTCATAACTTTTACACCTCCACAAAACATAGTTTATTCATAATTTTTGTTTTTTATGCTGAATTTGCTATCTACACTTGTCGTTAACGCTTGCAGTTACAGCTTCTACCGTCAAGTACAAACATTTTCTGTTTTTATTCTAAAACCAAAAAGTCAAAAAGTCAAACAATATTTTTTAACACTTTTTCTTGACATTGCATACCTCACGTGACAAAATATTACATATTCTTAAGAAGAAGGGATAAATTTGACTACAAATTCATTGTTAACAGGCTTTGCCTGTATACTGCTTATTCAATTCATCAGCACTCTGGCGGTTGGCTTGCTCGGTATAAAATTTCCACCTGCTCTGTTAGGCATGATCATCCTTGCAATACTGCTGCTTTTAAAAACCGTGCGCATTTCCACAGTTGAAGACACCTGCACCTTGCTATTGGAAAAAATGGGTATGCTTTTTGTACCGGCTGGTGTCAGCATCCTACTCTACGCCGATATAATTTTCAAGGAAAGTCTGGCTATCTTTGCTACCATCATCGTCAGTTCAGTAATCGTAATGGTTGTAACAGGACTTACTGTGGACTTTATGTTAAAAAGAAGTGAGGTGAAAAAGTGATTCCGGATATATTGCTTACTTCTCCATTGCTAGGTCTTACCGTGACACTTATTGCCTATAAGTTCGGTGAACGCCTTGTGGAACGCTTTAACATCACTTTCTTGCCGCCGCTTTTGACAACCTGCGCAATTTTAATTGCCATTATTAACTTCACATCATTATTCACCTATGAGCAATATGCCGTTGGCGGCTCGATCATTAACTTTTTGTTAGGCCCAGCCACTATTGCTTTAGCCTTACCTCTGGTACGCAACTTTAAAGTTTTGTGCCAGCATTATAAGATTTTGCTCAGCGGCGCTATTGTCGGTACTCTGGCTGGCGTTATTTCCATAACACTCTGCGCTAAGTTTTTCGGAGCTTCCGAGCAAGTCGTACTCTCTCTGGTGCCAAAATCGGTAACAACCCCTATTGCCATGGATATTTCGGCAGGTCTTGGCGGCATACCTCCTTTGACTGCGGCCTGCGTTATTTTCACCGGCATCTTTGGTGCTATGTGCGGTCATAAGATCCTTGCTTTAGCAGGTGTTAAGAATGATATTGCAATTGGTCTTGCTATCGGTGCTTCCAGTCATGCTCTCGGTGTCAGCAGCTGCATTCCTAAAAGCGGGCTGCAGGTGGCCATCGGCAGCTTGGCAATTGCCCTTGTCGGCATTGCCACTGCTCTTTTATCCGCGCCAGTTATCCACTTGCTCAATTGAAACTTGCAGCATAATTACTCTCGAGCAAAAATATCAATAGCTGCATCGCCTGAAGGCGGTGCAGCTATTTTCTTTACTCTTTT
>CAYLRW010000021.1:0-5023 GCA_964386405.1 uncultured Acidaminococcales bacterium
GAAGCAGCAGAAGATATCGCACGCAAGGTGCTAGCCTTACTTAAAAAGTAGGTACGAGGAGGTTTCATTGTGTTAGAAGGCATAAAAAAAATACACTTCATCGGCATTGGTGGAGTAGGTATGAGTGCAATTGCCTATGTTTTACTTAAACGTGGTTTCATTGTATCAGGGTCAGATGCGGCAAAAAGTAATATAGCTACTAAACTTTCAAAGGAAGGCGCGATGGTTTATATAGGCCATGCTGCCTGCCAGATTGAAGGCGTTGATGCTGTTGTGGTTTCCACCGCAATCCGTGAAGATAATCCCGAGCTCGAAGAAGCAAGAAAAAGAAAAATCACGGTTTTGCACCGCTCAGATGTTTTGGCCGCTCTTATTAACAGCGGCAAAGGTGTCGCTGTGGCAGGTGCGCATGGCAAGACAACAACTAGTTCTATGCTTGCTTGTATTTGTACAGAAAGTGGTATTGATCCGACTGCTATTATTGGCGGCGTTGTTTCCAGTCTTGGAGGTAATGCTGTTAACGGCCAAGGTGATGTATTGGTAGCTGAAGCTGATGAAAGTGATGGTTCTTTCTTAAAATTTCATCCACATATTGCAGTGGTGACCAATATTGAAAATGATCATTTAGACCATTATGGCAATGAAGAGAATATCTATAAAGCTTTTTGTCAATTCATAAGCAATGTAGTTGAAGGCGGCAAAGCCGTTTTGTGCTTTGATAATGCAAAAATCAGACGTATGGCAAAGGAAACTAAGGCTGCTGTAATATCTTATGCAATTGAGTGTGCTGATGCTGATTATCAGGCAAAAAATATTGTATTTGAGAAAAGTTGTACTGTTTTTGATCTTTATTTTCACGGGAACAAGCTTGGACAAGTTGAATTAATCGTACCTGGACGTCACAATGTCCTTAATTCTTTAGGTGCGTTGGCGGCAGCGTTCGAATTGGGTATCCCCTTTGACAAAGCTGTTGCGTCTTTGAAACTTTTCAGCGGCGCAAAACGTCGATTCGAAACTAAAGGACAAGTAAACGGTGTATGGATTGTCGATGATTATGCACATCATCCAACGGAAATAAAGGCCACACTTGCTGCGGCCAAACAAACAAGACCTAATCGCCTTATGTGCATTTTCCAGCCGCATCGCTATACCAGAACGCAACTGCTGCTTGAAGAATTTGGCGGGGCATTTGGTGACTGCGATGAACTGATCCTTACAGAAATTTACTCAGCAGGCGAGCAACCAATACCTGGTGTTTGCGGCAAAAAATTATGTGATGAAGTAATTAGACAAACAGCCCAAAAAGTCGTGTATATTCCGAAGCTTTGTGATATTGAAGAATATTTAAAGAAGAATATAAAAACTGGTGATTTAGTCATAACCCTCGGAGCCGGTAATATTTATACGGTAGGCGAACATTTGGCAGCAGATTTGAAGCGGGGGAAATGCTGATGGATAATAAGATGAAAGTTGCAGTAGTAATGGGTGGACCTTCTGCCGAGAGAGAAATTTCCTTAGTAACGGGAACAGCGGTTGCGACTGCCTTAAAGGAAAAAGGATATTGTGTTGAAACAATTGACATTGTACCGGGAAAGATAACTGAGCAGCTTAATGCTTGTGGAGCTACAGTGGTTTTTAATGCCGTACATGGATTATATGGTGAAGATGGTTGTCTTCAAGGTTTATTAGAAATGCTGGGCATACCTTATACAGGTTCAGGCGTCTTGGCTAGTGCCATTGCCATGGACAAAGTGGCCTCCAAACGTATTTTTCAAGCTACCGAAATTCCAACACCTCGTTGTTTGATTTTATCGCAAGATGACAGGCAGAATCATTTGGAAATCATTCTGAACTCTTTTTCATTGCCTGTAGTTGTCAAACCAGCTTCGCAGGGCTCAAGTATCGGTGTCGTTATTGTTAAGCAGGCTAAAGAATTGGAAGAAGCTCTGCAAACTGCCTTCTCTTATGGGGAAGAAGTATTAATTGAAGAATTCATAACAGGAAAAGAACTAACTGTAGCCGTTATGTCATACAATGGTGAAATAAAAGCATTCCCTGTTATAAATATAGTACCGCATTCCGGAACATATGATTTTAAATCAAAATACACCAAGGGTGAAACTGAGTATCTTGTGCCAGCACCTATAGGTGATGCTGAAACCCAGCACGCTCAGGAAGTTGCTGTTCAAGCTTATAAGGTTTTGGGTTGCAGAGGAGTGGCACGTGCAGATCTGATGCTAGATGATGAAGGGCAGGTTTTTGTCTTAGAACTCAATACTGTCCCAGGTATGACATCGACAAGTCTGGTGCCAAAGGCAGCGGCAGCTGTTGGCATCTCATTCCCTGAGTTGTGTGAAAGAATATTGTTATCGGCGCAAAAATAATTAGCGGAGGTGATTTCAGGTGTTGTCCACTAAAGAGCGTCTTTGCCTTGAGCGGCAAAAACGCAGACTTCGCTTATTAAAAATCACCGTCAGTTTTCTTTGCTTTGTTTGTATGGTTGTTGGCGGCTATCAATTAGTGCATCAGCCGTGGTTTTCTTTTGGCAATATCGATGTGGTCGGTAACAAAAACGTGAAAAACGAGGATATTATTAAGACACTTAATTTGCAGGGACCGGTCAATTTGTTTTTAATTGATCGTAATCACGTTAAAAGGGCGCTTGAACAAGACTTTCGCATTGAGAAAGTTAATACGGCTTACTTTTGGCCGAATATCCTGAGAATAGAAGTAACGGAAAGACAGCCGGCCATTTATGTTAAATGTGCTTATGGTGGTTTTGCACAAGTTGATTTTAATGGTGCTGTTTTAAGCGTTTCTAAAGGCATCAAAGATGCATCTGTGCCTTTTGTTTCTGGCCTAAGCATCGGCAATGCTTATCTTGGCGACAAAGTTCAAAAAAATGATGTGCAAAAAATTGTAGTATTCTTGAGTAAACTTGATAGAGCTTTGCTTTCACGTATATCGGAAATATCTGTAGACGAGCAAAACAAGGTTAAAATAATCATGCTGTCAGGAGTGCCGATTCTAGTTGGTGATATCGACCATCTTGAAGAAAAGGTCGGAACCTTTATCACAATTTGTAATGAAATTCAAAGTAAAAATATTGATGGATATTACATTGACTTGACATTTGCTAAGCCTTATATTAAGGTTAAGCAGTAAAAATGTAATTAACGTATCAATATAAGAAAGAGAGCAATGATTTAGATGTTCTATGATAAGCATGCAAAAATTCTTATCACTATTGTCTGCGCAATATTAGGAGTTATGTTAGCTACGCAATTTCGTACTAATGAAAGCAGAAAAGCTAATATTCCCTACCAAAGGGCGGAAGACCTTAGTGAAAGGTTAAAAGTTGTCGAAAAGGAGAGAAACCAGTTACTCCTTGAGATACAGCGTCTACAGGAAAAAGCCAGCGATGAGGTTGTCGCAAGAGAAATAAATATGTTGAAGGCTTATGCAGGTGATACAGCATTGCATGGACCAGGTGTTATTGTCACTGTTGATGACAGCAAGAAAGTTTCCAAGCCAGGTGAAAATCAAAATCTCTATTTAATTCATGATGATGATTTGTTACGCATTATAAATGAATTACGCGCATCTGGCGCTGAAGGAATTGCTATAAACGAAGAACGTTTGATTGCAGTTTCTGAAATACGATGTGCCGGACCTACGCTGTCAGTGAACAATAACCGTTTCGCGCCTCCTTATGTTATTCGGGCAATAGGAGATCCCAAAAGCTTGGAGAACGCTTTGAAAATGCGGGGTGGTGTTATTGAGACACTTAAATTTTGGGGTATACAGGTAACTGTCACTCAAGAAGAAAACGTTGTAATACCTGCTTTCAAAGGTACGCATAGTTTTGAATATGCTAAAGTGGGAGAAGGTGCCAAAGAATGATATATCCTATTATTGGTTTAATTATAGGTATTTTTTTGGGCCTCAATATGCCGATAAGCTTACCGCAAGAGTATGTAAAATTGTTATCGGTGGCCTTAATGGCTGTTTTGGATTCTGTCTTAGGTGGAATGCGATCAGCTAAAGAAGGAAATTATGATAACCAGATATTCATTTCCGGTTTCTTTGTTAATGCCTTTGTAGCCACATTACTTTGTTATTTCGGCGAACGTCTAGGTATAGACCTTTACTTTGTTGGCGTTTTAGCCTTTGGATTAAGAATTTTTCAAAATATTGCTATTATCCGCAGATTATATTTGGGCAAATAAAAAAGCTTGGCAAAGAAGGTATATGAAGTTTTATGTTGAATTCTAAAATGTCAGTATATTGATGCTAGAGATTAGAAAGATAGATTAATTGTAATTTTTAAGGAGGAGCTTTTAATGTTCGAGCTGGAGAATACTACTGAGACGCTTGCTAATATTAAGGTAATTGGTGTAGGTGGAGGTGGCAACAATGCTGTTAACCGCATGATTTCTGCCGGTTTGAAGGGCGTTGAATTTATTGCTGTTAACTGTGATGCGCAAGCTTTGTTGCTTTCAAAAGCATCAAACAGAATACAAATCGGTGAAGAACTTACAAAAGGGCTTGGTGCTGGAGCGAATCCTGATATTGGGCAACGAGCAGCAGAAGAATCCAGAGAACAGATATTAGCCTCACTACAAGGCGCTGATATGGTTTTTGTTACTGCCGGTATGGGCGGTGGTACTGGTACAGGCGCGGCCCATATTGTTGCTGAGTGTGCCCGTGAAGCTGGTGCGTTGACTGTTGGTGTTGTTACCAAACCTTTTACATTTGAAGGAAAACGTCGCTATAACCAAGCTGAACAAGGTATTATCAACCTGCAGCAAAAGGTTGATGCTTTAATAACAATTCCTAACGATCGTTTATTACAAGTTATTGATCGTCGTACTTCGATGTTGGACGCTTTCCGTATTGCGGATGATGTTTTAAGACAGGGCGTTCAAGGTATTTCTGATTTAATCAGTGTGCCTGGCCTTATCAATGCTGACTTCAATGATGTTAAGACTATCATGTCTAATGCAGGCTCAGCACTTATGGG
>CAYLRW010000021.1:5123-25283 GCA_964386405.1 uncultured Acidaminococcales bacterium
CTGACTTCAATGATGTTAAGACTATCATGTCTAATGCAGGCTCAGCACTTATGGGCATGGGCCTGGCGAAGGGTGAAGGCGGTGCAAATGCTGCTGCAGAAGCCGCAATCAGAAGCCCGCTGCTTGAAACAACTATCGAAGGTGCTCGTGGCGTGCTGCTTAATATTACAGGCGGCAAGGACTTAACTTTGATTGATGTTACTGAGGCTTGTAATACTATTGCTAATGCAGTTGATCCTGATGCTATGATTATCTTTGGCGCTGCGATTGATGAAACGCTTGACGACGAAATTCGTGTTACAGTTATTGCGACTGGATTTGGTGCTAAAAACCCAGTATTGCCAAAAGAAAGTAACAGCAAAAAGGGTTATGATGGCTTATATAGTCCTGCGAAAAAAGAGAGTGGTTCCACACTGGGATCGTTTACACCGCCTTCGACGGAGATTCCACCTTGGATTCGTGGTAGGTAAAAAGTTTTTTGAAAGCTGCAACTGCTGGTCAGTTGCAGCTTTTACTATATATAGTACAAAAACATGAAAATTCACTAGAAATATACACAATATATGGACATGCCATATCGTATGTGCTATAATACTTCTGTCGAAAATAGCTACTGAAATGAGGTTAAAAGCATGAGGTGTCCATTTTGTTCTTATGGTGACAGTCGTGTGGTTGATTCTCGGGCAATTGATGAGGGTGCTTCTATTAGAAGAAGAAGGGAATGCCCACAATGCAACAGGCGTTTTACAACTTATGAGAAGTATGAGGAAACCCCATTAATAGTTGTTAAAAAGGATGGACGGAGAGAACTTTTTGATGCTCAAAAGCTTTTGAATGGATTGATAAAAGCTTTTGAAAAAAGGCCTGTATCATATGAACGGATTCAGGAAATAGCTCAAAATATTGAACGCGAGTTAAGAGCTAAGGGTGAAACGGAAATTACCACGGAAGCTATTGGTGAAACTGTTATGAAGCATTTGGAGAGTACCGATAAAATAGCATATGTACGTTTCGCATCTGTCTATCGACAATTTGCAGATGTCAATAATTTCATGCAGGAAATTCAAAACATGATGAGCAAGGAAAAAACAAAAATTTAAGGAGTGGATTAGCAATGATGATTCGCAAGCGCGACGGACGCGAAGTCGACTTTGATGAAACCAAAATTACCGATGCGATTTTTGAGGCAGCGAAATCTGTCGGTGGTGCAGATAGACAAATGGCAATGGAGATAACACTTGATGTTTTGAGATATTTGAAAGCACATTTCAAGGGCATCGTTACAGTCGAACAAGTACAGGATGTAGTTGAAAAAATCCTTATTGAAAAGGGTCATGCCCGCACTGCCAAATCTTATATTCTGTATCGTGCCAAGAGAACAGGTATTCGTAATGCTCGTTCAGAGTTGATGGATACGGTGGGCGAAATATTGAAAGAAACTGATAGGGATAATGCGAATATCTCCAATTCGCCATCCGCGAAAATGCTGCAAATTGCCAGCGCAGCCAGCCGTGAATATTATTTGAACCGGATGATACCTGAAAAAATAGCATTAGCTCATCGCAGAGGCGATATACATATCCATGACTTGGATTTTTATGGAAAAACGATGAATTGCTTAAATATTCCTCTTGGTCGTCTTTTATCTACTGGCTTTAATAATGGGCACGGTTTTATCAGACCACCACGCCGCCCTACTTCAGCAACCGCTCTTGCTGCCATTATTTTGCAAAGTTCGCAAAATGATATGTTTGGCGGGCAGTCTTTTGGTTTCTTTGACTATGATATGGCACCCTTTATGGAAAATGCTTCTGAAGAAGAAGTTTTCCAGGCAATGGAAGCCTTAATTTATAATCTAAACAGCATGCACTCCAGAGCAGGTGCACAGGTACCTTTCTCCAGCCTGAATCTGGGGCTTGATACATCAGAAAATGGACGTAAGGTAATCCGCAACATTCTGAAAGCATATGCCAAAGGCTTAGGAAGAGGAGAAAATCCGATTTTCCCGAATGTTATCTTCCGCGTAAAGAAAGGTGTCAATATGGATCCAGGTGATCCGAATTATGACCTGTTCAAGCTGGCGATATCTGTCGCTTCACGCCGGATGAATCCGACCTTTAGTTTTATGGATACTTCTTTCAACAAAGAATACGGCGGTGACGTTGCCTATATGGGCTGTCGCACAAGAGTTATAGCTAATCGCCGCGGACCGGCGGTTACAACAGGTAGAGGCAATATCTCTTTTACAACCGTAAACCTACCGCGTCTTGCTATTCGTGCGGAACGCGATATTATGGCTTTTTATCAATACCTTGATGAAATGATCGATCTTATTTCTGAACAACTATATCATCGTTTTAAAGTTGTTGCCAATCTCAAGGTTCGTGACTTGCCATTTCTCATGGGACAGGGACTATACCTTGGTTCTGAAAAGTTAGCCAGTGATGACAGGATTGAAGATGCAATCGCCAACGGCACTCTTTCTTTAGGTTTTATTGGCCTTGCAGAAACATTGACAGCTCTTACCGGTAAACACCATGGTGAAAGCGAAGAAGCACAGGTTTTGGGTGAAGAGATTGTTGCGTTCATGCGTAATAAGATGGACAAGATGTCTAACAAATACAATCTGAATTACACGCTGATTGCTACTCCTGCCGAAGGCTTATCCGGAAGATTTGTGCGCATGGATAGAAAAGAATATGGTGTAATACCGGGCGTAACTGATAAAGATTACTACAGTAACTCTTTCCATGTACCTGTTGGATTCCCGATAACAGCTTACGAAAAAATGCGTATTGAAGGTAAATATCATAAATACACTAATGCCGGACATATCAGCTATGTAGAGTTCAGCGCATCGCCTATAAATAATCTGGATGCAGTTGAAGATATTTTGAGACACATGTGCGCTTGTGATTGCGGTTATGTCGGTATTAATTTCCCAATAGACTATTGTAATCAGTGCGGCTATACAGGTATCATAGATGGCGATTATTGCCCACATTGCGACGCAGAACTCGCCCACAAAGTGAAACGCGTTTGCTGCAGTAAATAGGAGAGTAAAATATATGGTGACTTTGAAGGTTGCAGATATTCTTGCTGAGTCGGTTGTTGATGGTCTTGGCATCCGAACAGTGGTTTTTTTTCAAGGGTGTCCACGTCATTGCCCAGGTTGCCATAATGCACCGTTGATACCTTTTGATGGTGGCACTGAATATTATCCGGAAGAACTGGCGGAAAAGATAATTGCAAAAATGACACCAATTCACCGCGGTATTACCTTTAGCGGTGGTGACCCGCTGGCGCAGGCAGATGGGCTGCTTGACTTAGTTTATCTTTTGCGTAAAGCTAAGCCGGATCTGAATATTTGGCTCTATACAGGCTATCTTTTTGAAGAGGTAAAAGATTTGCCAGTTGTGAAAGCTGTTAACGTCATGGTTGACGGACCTTTTATTCTGGAGCAGCGTGATATAAGCCTGCCTTTCAAAGGGTCTGGCAATCAACGTGTGATTGACATTCCGGCTACTATGCAAAAAAATAAGGTTGTGGAATTAAATTTCTGATATTAAGTATTAAAGAGAGCGGCAGAAAACTCTGCTGCTTTTCTTTTTTTTGCAGGATATGGGGTTTAAAAAAACGAATACTTTATATATGCTATCAAAGGAGGTGAGGGCATGAATGTATATCGGTGGTGTGCCAGAGATAAACAAGGCAAAAAGTTTTGTGGCGAACTAAGAGCCGGGAATGAAGAAGAAGTAGCTGATTTCATCAGATCAAATTATGGTTATGTGACAAAAATTAAAAAGATAAGACATTGGCAGCAATTTTATGCCAGTGCTCATTCCGGTAAACGTGAATTTGATGACACTATTCGCGAAAGTTTTTTTCGACAATTATCAACGCTGCTTGATGGAGGAATCTCACTAGTAAAAGGATTGGAGATGATAAAGCTAAAATCAAGGGGATGCATTTACGAAGTAGTAAACTCCTTAATTAAAAGCTTGAACAGAGGTTTGCCACTCTCGGCAGCGATGCATAAGCAAAAAGAGACGTTTACACCAGCTTCCGTTAAAATAATTGAAGCTGGTGAAAATAGCGGATCGTTGAGTATACTGCTTGATGAACTAGCAGATTATTACAAAAATCAGAATGAAATGAAGCGTTTTCTAAAGAATGCCTGCATATATCCGTGTATAGTAGTATCTTTAACTGCATGTATCTTTATTTTTTTTGCCTTTAAGGTTTTACCAGTGTTTGCTGAGCTATATTCTTCTCTTGGCATAGAAAAGACTGCTTTTTTGAAATTAATAGCTTTTGCAGGAGATAATGCTCAATATTTTCGTTGGGAGGCAGCCTGCTTTTTTTTATTTTTTCTCGGGGTAATATATTTTCAACGCGAGCGAATAAAAGAAGGTTGTTTTAAGCTTCCTGGAATTTCGGATTGCTATCGTAAGATGATGGAAATAAGATATTGCCGAATCTTATCAATAATGCTGAGAAGCGGCATTGCAATACCAACTGCTTTGACGGCTGCTGCTCAAGCATTACAGTCCCGGGAAATGAATAAAAAAAGCATAATGGCCAGTTATGCGGTTACGCGTGGTGCGCGTATATCACAAGCAATAGCGCTTAATGGTGAATTATTTAGCGAAAGCAGTATTGAATTTATAAGTATTGGGGAGGACAGTGGCAGATTGCCTGAAATGCTGCAGGAGGCTGCTGATGTTATCGACGAAGAGCTGCAAGCTAAACTGAAGAATTTCAAGACAGCAATTGAACCAATTTTGCTTATCATAATTGCATTCCTTGTTGGGGGTGTCATTTTCTCTGTTGCATCACCGATGATGGGGTTGATTTCCGGTATGCCGGAATATATATAACAAGAGGAGCTACAGAGAAATGATAAAAAAATTTTTTAAACAACGTCAAGGTTTTACGTTAGTAGAAATTGTAGCAGTTTTGGCAATTCTTGGTATGATGGCGATTATGTTGATGCCATCAATTGAGGTTGCCAGTAATAAAGCAAAGGATACAAAGATGGTATCAGATTTGGTAAGTCTGGATAGTGCAGTAAAGCTATACAGGATGGAAAATGAAGAATTTCCGAGCAATTTGGACCAGCTAAGCAATGACGGATATGTGGCGGATAAAGTATATAAGGATGCAATGAATAAGAATTTTGAATATAACTTTAGTAACGTTAATGATACTTACACATTGACCGGCGAAAAAAGTAATGGAGAGGTAATCAACGCAAAAGGGAAAAAAATAGAAAAAAAGCCGAGTGATTCAGGTAGTAGCGATGTTAAAGTACAGTGATGGAAACTAGATGACTAAAAGCAGAAAAGGTTTTACTCTCATAGAGTTAATTGTCGGATTAGCCATTTTTTTGTTTATGCTGCTAATCTCCTTGCCAATTTGGGAAGGGTTTTTGCAAATAGCTGAAATTTCTAAAGTAAATAGTGCTTGTCACTTATTGGCTACTGACATTGCCTATATTCAAGAAAAGTCGCTTTTTAGAAATCTAGAGGAACCGACATATTTAATAATGCTGGACAGATATGGTGATGGTTATACCATTATTAAAAATCAAACAATCGTGAAAAACGTTAAGTTTTCGGAGATAGGGCTGGAACCAGTTGTTGCAACATGCGCAAACACTAATAAGATTTCTTTTTCAACGAATGGCAGCCCGCAAAAAGCTGTAAGCGTAAATGTTTATAGCAGAAAGAATAGTTCAAAAAGAAAATACGTTGATGTGCAGCCAGTTACAGGCAGGATAGTGATTAAAGACGAGACAACATGATGATGGTTTTATTTTGTTGGAAATGCTGGCATTGTTGCTCCTGACATTTGTAGCCTTCACTGCATTGGCAGTCATTCAGAATAGCCTCATTTTCATAATGCTCAATCATAATACTCAAAAGGCAGGTTTTGAAACAGCTCAACTGGAAATGGCAAATCTTGAACAATCGCCGAAGTCTATTGGCGATTCAAAACGAGAAAGCGCTGAATTTGATATTGAGACTAAAATAACTCCTAGCGCTGAACTTGCTGAAACTAAACGCTTAGAAGTACTGGTTTATGAAAAGGGCAAAAAATTACCGCTGGTGAACTTGGTACGTTATGAATAAAAAGGGTTTTTTACTTTTGGAATATTGCATAGCATTGATGCTGGTTAGCATGACGCTGTTTGTTTTTCGTGATGTACTTCTGCAATCAATAAGGACGTGCGAGAAAATTGCAAGTGATTTAGAAATTTATCGGGTTGAACGTACAACTATGTCATTACTAAGAGAAAATATTAGTTTTAATGTGGATAAAATCGAATTATTGGAGAATGCATCTAATCAAACTACGATCATCTGTCAGGAAACAGCTGTGAAAAGAAGAGTTTATTATTATTGCAGTGAATCACCAAGTGGGGAACATGGCCTGACTCTTTACCAAAGAATCAAGGTGGAGGATAAAAGTGCCGGAGTTAATCCATTGACTGCTCCAAATGTGCAAGTTACCTATTGGCATGCAGAAAAGCTTTCTGCAAAAAGCCTTTTACTTGTGTTTTCTATTCGGGAATGTTCAAGCGGGAGAGAAAAAAAGTTTTTTGAGGTAATTGATTTATGCAATGGCAAAGTTTTATAGTGCGGCAGAGTAAAGGAATGGTTTCTCTTTCAATTTTGTTGTTGGTTGCTGTAAGCGTTACTATTCTGCAGGGATTTTTTCTCTTGGTTAATAAAGAAAATGAGGCACAGAAAGATAATATCAGGCAGGAACAAATTCTGAATCTGGGAGAAAGTCTTATCAGAAGAGTACTTAGAAACGAAAAAGAAGGAGATATAGGCGATGACATCCAACTGCAGAAAGTAACTTTATATCCAGGCAAGGAAGATTTTACGGCGAGAATAATTAATGAAAGTGATAAACCTCTGGGAGTTCGCCAAATTAAGATAGTCCTAGAGAGCACTGAAAAAAAGTGGAATATTTATGAAGATAAGTTATTACCTCCAGGTGGTGCTGATAATCCTGTTTATCAACAAGCCATATTTGCCCAACATGGCATTTCCGGAATGCTGCCGGCAGGGGTTAGCTTTCAGGAAGGCAATAGCTACTACCAAATGCCATTTTTTGATGTTAGCGGATATAAAAAGTATGGGAAAATGGTTTTGCCGACAGCAGATGCATTAAGGGATTATGGTTTAAAGAAAAGACTATATGTCAATACCGCTGCAGGAGATATTGCTTATAGTGTGTCACGGGATACTGTAATTAAAGGTGATGGCGTTTTTGTCGACGAAGCAGGCATAACGATTGACGACAGGTGCAAGGCTACAGGTAATTTATGGTTGATTAGCGGCAGCGGTATCATTATAGGCGATGATGTTAAGCTGGAGAAAGCTTTGATTATAGCACAAAAGAATATCAGCATTGGCAATAATGTATCAATTAATGGTATAATCATATCCGGTGGTAAGGTTACTATAGCAAATAATCTTACCATGACAAGAGATAAAACGGTTCTGGAACCGTTTTCAACTGTGTGTTATTTTTTATAGGGAGTGATTTTACTGATGAAGAAAATATTATTATTGCTGTTTTTGGTATTTTGCTTTGCTTCAACCGCGCTGGCAAATGGGCAGATAACTTTGTTAGCACGTAGCATTAATGACGGACCTATTAAAGGTGTTATTCCTGAGGTAGATGGTATTAACGATGTAAACATGCAAAAAAGCATCAATGAGGTTTTAAAAATGCGTGCCTATGAATTAGCACGTGAGTTACCTGCAGGAAGTGTATTAAGTTATAATCAATTATTAGATAAAACGAGTATTTTCAGCGTTGTATTGCAAGCAAGCACAAGCGACAGAAATTTGTATAAAGCTGTAAATATTGATGTTACTACTGGGAAAGAATGTGTTTTGAGTGACTTTTTCCGCGATAAGGACGGCTTTGAACGCGTTTTGGACGGTTACCAGGATCTCGTACTGAGTGACACTGGCGTTTATACTCGAAGCGAGAAGTATAGCAGGTATGAACGGTTTATTCCTTATGCAGCTTTACTCAATTTTGTTGATATAAGTGAAGCATGGCGTTTGTTGCCGGTTCATAATATTACTAAAGCAGCAGAGGGTGCGGCTTTACATGTCAAAGCTGGTGAGCTTGTTGCAATTAAGCTGGACTCAAATAGAAGTACCGGCTATGCATGGGAAATTGATTCTGAAAGTAAAAGTGCAGGGGTATTGGAAGTCGGTACTTCTTATCTTATGCCTAGTGGTAAAGATACAAGTGCTGTTGGTGTGATGGGAGCAGATATTATTGTCATAGGAGCATCACAGGATGGCAATTTCCCAGTGAAACTCAATTACAAAAGACAATGGGAAAAGTACCCGGTATCCAGCATGAAATTTGAATTAATAGTAGAATAAACAGGTAATAGTTTGTTTGACGAAAAAACCGGCATTGTATAACCGCCGGTTTTTTCGTTGTTTGTTATAATGGAAATTTCTGTGGCAATAGTAATGAATTATTGTTAAAATTGAATTAAAAATTGCAAAGTGGTGGGTAAATTGGAAAAGCAGAAGATCGTATTGCGTATTTTTAATGACGAGTACCAGATAAAAACAGAGATGCCAGAAGAAGAATTGCTGGTTCTGGCTAAAATAGTCAATAATAAAATGCTGAAGATAGCAAAAAACCAGTCTGCCTTAACGCCTAGCAAAGTTGCTGTATTAGCTGCTTTGGAGCTGGCTAGTGAGCTTAATGATCTCAAAAATGACTACAATGATATTATAAAAATAGTGTCAGGAAAGAAAGACAACAAGTAGAAGGGATAGAAATAATGAAAAGTAATACTACTGAATTACTGGCACCTGCTGGCAGCTGGGAAGCTTTGGAAGCTGCTATAAATGCCGGTGCTAACGCTGTATATTTTGGCGGTACGGCTTTTGGCGCCAGACAATATGCCAATAACTTTAATCGGGAAGAAATTGAAAAAGCTGTCTTTTTCGCTCATATGCACAGAGTGCGTCTTTACGTTACTGTCAATACTTTAGTGGATGACGGCGAAATGGAAGAACTGGCTGACTATCTGATTTTCTTAAGTAATGTCGGTATCGACGGTATTATAGTGCAGGATTTCGGTGTAATCGAAGTAGCGCGCAAAGTAGTTCCTGATTTACCATTGCATGCGAGTACTCAGATGACTATTACCAATTCTGCCGGAGCTGAATTTGCCTACAATGCAGGCATGGAACGTGCTGTTTTGGCTAGAGAGTGCAGCTTGCAGGAAATCAGGAAAATTTGTGCTGAATCTTCTCCTGAAATAGAGGTATTCATCCACGGAGCATTGTGCGTATGCTATTCAGGACAGTGCCTGATGAGCAGCCTTATAGGTGGACGCAGCGGTAACCGTGGCCGTTGTGCACAGCCGTGTCGTCTTCCGTACAGCCTTGTCGACGCTAATGGTGAAACAGTGCTTGACAGTAACCATGCAGGACAATATCTCTTAAGCCCCAGGGATATGAATACTCTCGACATTCTACCAGAATTGATTGAGGCTGGTGTTGCCTCCTATAAAATTGAAGGTCGCATGAAAAGACCTGAATATGTTGCCGTAGTTGTTGATATTTATCGTCGTGCTATTGATAGTTATTTGCATGGCGATTACCATGTATCAGAAGAAGATAAATTGAATATCAGACAAATCTTCAATCGCGATTTTACGACAGGTTTCCTTGAAGGACATCCGGGCAAAGAAATGATGAGTGATAGGAGACCAAATAACCGCGGTGTTCTTGTTGGCAGAGTTATCAAGCTTGACAGAAAAGATAATAAGGCCATAGTTAAACTGGAAAACGACATCCATCTTGGTGACGGACTGGAGTTCTGGATTACTGTCGGCGGTCGTGTCGGTACCACTGTTAACGTTATGACTCGTGAAGGACAATCAGTCGATTCGGCTACAGTAGGCGAACAAGTTGAGATTGATGTACCAAAAGGCGTCAAACTAAACGATAGGGTTTTCAGAACTTTTGATAGCAAGCTGATGTCCTACGCGCAGCAATTCTGTGGAGAAGCTAATAAAAAAAGGATTTCGGTTAATGCTCACGTAGAGGCAAGGCTTGGCCAGCCGATGAAAGTAACTTTAACTGATGATGAAGGTAATTGCGGCTATGGCGAGACAGATTTTATCGTCGAAAATGCCAGAAAGCACGCCCTTACGGAAGAAACAGTATGTAAACAGGTCGAACGTCTTGGCACAACTGAATACGCGCTGACAGATTTGGTATTTGAGCATGATGAAAATGTCATGGTACCAATGAGCGAAATAAATGAAGCGCGCAGAATAGCAACGGAAATGCTTAATAAATTAAGAATAGACGCATTTGCTCCTGCAAGAAAACCAAGAAGCAAAAATAGAATTTCCTTTAATGGCAAGCCTAAGTCAAATCATTCACACTTTGGTGAGCTTACTGTGTGTGTAGATAGTCTGCCAAAAGCCGAAGCTGCGTTGTCAGCTGGGGCCGAATGGCTGGTTTTTGGGGGCGAAAATTTTTCGCATAAAGCAGCAAGCAATACTGAATATGAAAAGATTGCAGCGTTAATAAAAAATGCCGGCAGAAAACTCGCTATTGCAACGCCAAGGATAGTAAAGGAAGGTCAGTTGGCATATTTTAAAGAACAAATGAAATTCTGGCAAGGGCTGGAGCCTGATTTGTTATTGATTGCTAATAATGGCTTGTGGTATTTGGCCCAACAGCTGGAATTAAAAATACCATTGTGGGCAGATTGGCCGTTAAATATTTTTAATGCTCAAACCTTGAATTTTTGGCATGCCCAGGGAGCTGCAGGCGCAACTTTATCAGTAGAGCTTACTATGGCGCAAGTAGAGCATTTAGCGGATAATTCCCCACTGATGCTTGAATGCCTCGTACAGGGAAGACTCGAAATGATGGTTTCTGAATATTGTATTGCCGGCAGCTTTTTAGGAGAATTGGATAAAGGTAAGTGTACATATGGTTGTAGGGAACCTCTTTTCCTGCAGGATCGCAAGGAGGAAAGTTTTCCCATCGTAACTGACCAATTCTGCCGTATGCATATTCTTAATGCCCACGATTTGTCGATGCTCAAATATGCTAAGCAAATGGCGCAGAACGGAATACGCCGCTTGCGCATTGACGCACGTTTTTACTCACCGGAGGAAACAGCAAAGATCGTATCTTTGTATAGACGCGTACTTGATGGTGATATTCAGATTGAAGATAATTTAGCACAAACTACAAGAGGACACTATTTCAGAGGCGTCCTCTGATTAAGGAGCAGTTCTTAAATGGCAAGATTTGCAATAAAAACACTGGAATTCGATAAAATCAAGGAACGGCTTGCGCGTAAAGCAGCGACATCTTTGGGTAAACAAAAGTCGCTTGCAATTCAAAGTGCTGGCGAATTTGGGTTGGTACAGCGCGCCCTTACTGAAACAGATGAAGCACTGCGATTGCTTGATATGGGCAAAAGGTTTCCTTTCGGCGGTGCTGGCGATATTTCGGATTTAATAAAAAGAGCGCAGCTCGGAACAGTCTTAGATGCTGAATCATTACTGCTTGTTGGCAGCACGCTAGCGGCCATCAGGCAAATGAAGACCTTTTTGCAGGGAGAAAATGAAATGGCGCCAACACTTGCAGAATATGCAAGTGGGATGCAAAGTTTTATGAAATTGGAAAAACAGCTTGAGAGTGCAATTTCGGAGAAGGGTGAAATAAAAGATTCTGCTTCAACCAAATTAGGCGGCCTCAGAACTGCTATTCTGATAGCTAAGAATAGGGTAAAAGAGAAACTTGACAGCATCCTGCATTCTCCTGAATATCAGAAATATTTTCAGGAACAGTTGGTAACGATGCGGGGGGACAGATATGTAATTCCAATTAAACAGGAGTACAAGTTTAATTTCCCCGGTGTGGTTCATGATCAATCCGGCAGCGGTGCAACACTATTCATTGAACCTATGGCAGTCGTTAACCTGAACAATGATATTAAAAAATATGTTTCTCAGGAAAAAGAGGAAGTAGAACGTATCCTGAGACAGCTGTCAGGTCTAGTGGGAGCAGAAGCCAATGAAATCTCAAATTCTCTTGGCATTTTCACTGACTTGGATGTTGTTTGCGCAAAAGCTTATTTGGCTCAGGAGCAAAGAGCTGTGCGGCCGATGATGTTGGTAAATGGCTACGTTGAGATATTGCAGGGACGCCATCCTTTATTGCAGCAGGACAACGTTGTACCTCTGGACATAAAGCTAGGAGAAAAATTTAACACCTTATTGATTACAGGCCCAAATACGGGCGGCAAAACCGTAGCTTTGAAAACGGTAGGCCTTTTTGCTTTGATGGCACAAGCTGGCTTATTTGTACCTGCACGTTTAGCAAAATTACCGGTATTCAGAGCAATATATGCTGATATAGGTGATGAACAAAGCATTGAACAGAGTCTTAGTACTTTTTCAGGACACCTGCGCAATATTGTTGAAATCTTAGGCGAGGTCAAGGAAAAAGACCTTGTTTTGATTGATGAAATATGTGCGGGAACGGATCCTAACGAAGGTGCTGCCTTGGCTATGTCTATCTTGTCACATTTGCACAAAAAAGGCGTTTTCACGATAATTACCACACATTACAGTGAACTTAAGACCTTTGCTTTTGAACATGTTGGCATGGAGAATGCCAGCGTAGAATTTGACCCGGTTTCGTTACGACCAACATATCGTTTGTTAATGGGAGTCCCAGGCAGCAGTAATGCTTTTTACATAAGCAAACGGCTAGGCTTATCGCAGGAAATTATAGATAACGCTGGTGAGATGCTTAGCCAGGAACATTTGCACATGGAAGATGTGCTGCAGAATCTTGAAGGCGAGCGTCGTCAATATGAAATCCAGAACAAAGAAATAGAAACACTGAGAATGGAAAGCGAGAAAATCAAGCAGGAATTATTGCATAAAAAGACAGAACTTGATAAACGGCGGAATGAATTGTTGCGCAAGGCAAGAGAAGAAGCTGATGAAGTATACAGGAAGTCACGCAGGGAAGCTGAAGAAATCATGAAAGAACTGCGCGCAATGAAAAAAGAATTTGACGTTGAAAAAATGAATGCATTGGCAGAAGAAGCAAGAAAAAAATTAGCGAAGTCTTACGATTTTGCAAATGCACCTGCGCCAGAGGGAAAACAACTTTCAAAAGGTATTGCCAAGCCTGGCCAGATAGTTTACTTATTATCTTTAGCACAGAATGGCACAATTGTCGAAGTTAATGGTGACAATGTAGTTGTTCAAATTGGCGCCATGAAGACCAGCGTGCCGATGAAGAAGTGCTTGTTAGTGCGTGAACCGAAAATTGAAGGGATAAGCAAACCTGCAAAAATGAGAAAAGGTTATGCACATGATTTATTCGTAGCAAAAAATGAATCAGTCCCTGCAGAAATTGATGTCCGCGGTATGACTGTAGAAGAAGCAATACCTGTTATTGATAAAGTCTTAGATGATGCAATGCTTGCTGGTGCTGAAAGAATAAGAATCATTCATGGTAAGGGTACGGGTATGTTAAGAGTTGGTCTTAATGGTTATCTTTCAGGACATAGAGCTGTAAAAAGCACTGAAATAGCTCCATCAAATGAAGGCGGAACCGGAGCTACCATAGTTTTCCTGGCAAAATAAAAAACTGTATATATGAAATACTCATATTGACCATAGTTTTAATAAATGTGATAATAATATGGTAATTGTGTATACTTATCGGATAAGGATGTTATTTTATTGGAGTATGGACTAGGAGGAAAAGAATGGCTATTCTGGTAAAAAAATTTGGCGGCAGTTCCGTTGCGACACCTGAAAAAATGCATGGTATCGTTGATCGTGTTTTACGTGAAAAAAAGCCGGATGATCGTATTGTTATTGTTGTTTCCGCAATGGGCGATTCAACGGATGATTTGTTGGATTTGGCGGCGAAGGTTACTGATAACATGCCTAAGCGTGAACTTGATATGCTTCTTTCAACGGGTGAACAAGTTTCCATAGCGCTCCTGGCAGCTGCCTTTTGCAGCAAGGGACAGCCTGCAATTTCCTTTACTGGTGGTCAGGCAGGTATTCACACCAGTGATATTCATAGCAAAGCAACTATTTTAGATGTTGATGCAAAGCGGGTTATAAAGGCTTTAGATGAAGGCAAGATTGCTATTGTAGCTGGTTTCCAAGGAATTACAGAGGAAGGCGATATCACAACGCTTGGCCGTGGAGGCTCAGATACGACGGCGGTAGCTGTTGCAGCTGGCATCAAGGCTGATTTCTGCGAAATATATACTGATGTTGATGGAGTATATACTTCTGACCCTCGTATTGTTCCAAATGCCAAAAAAATGAACGAAATTACTTTCGCTGAAATGTTGGAGTTAGCACGCTTAGGGGCTGGAGTTATGCAGCCACGTGCAGTTGAATATGGAGAGCATAATAATGTTGCAATTCATGTAAGGTCTACTTTTAAAGCCGATCCGGGAACAATTATAAGGGAGGAATATACTGTGCAGGAAAAGAATTTTGTTATTCGTGGCGTTGCTCATGATACTAATGTCGCTAAAATTGCGGTCAAAGGTGTGCCTGATCAACCTGGAGTCGCCTACAAGATATTTTCAGCACTTGCTAATGCAAATGTTGATGTTGATATGATAATTCAAAGCGTTCGTGATATCGATGGCAGCAATGACATACTTTTTACCGTTGCAAAAACTGATCTTGTTGAAGCTACAAGCGTCGTTGAAAGCTTGAAAGACGAAATGGGCGGTTTCACTTACGATGTTGAAATAAATGTAGCTAAAGTTTCCATAGTTGGCGCAGGTATGCTTGGCAGCCCAGGTATAGCCGCAGGTATGTTTGGCGCGTTGGCAAAAGCCGGCATAAATATTGCGGCAATCAGCACTTCAGAAATAAGTGTTTCCTGCCTGATTAAGGAAAGCGATGTAAAGCTGGCAGTCAATGCTATTCATGAGCACTTTTTCCCAAATAACTGATTTAAATTGTTTTTATCAATAAAATATAAATATTGTGATAATAGGAGGAATTTTAATGATTACTAGTATTGCAGCACCCCATGCGAAGGGTAAATCCGCACAAGATAAAATATTTGGCGCAAATGCAGCAGCAGTAGCAGCAGCAGTTCAATATGGTGCAGACAAAGTAACAAATGCAACTATAGGTGCCATTCTTGATGAAAATGAGAAATTAGTATGTTTGCCGACAGTTGAAAAGGTATACAGGGATTTGCCTACAACTGAGCTTATTGCTTACGCACCAATATCAGGCTTACCGAATTATTTGGAAAGCGTGCTTGACGCAACGTTTGGACAATCGCGTCCGGAAGGATATATCGCTGCAGTGGCAACTTCTGGTGGAACCGGAGTAATTCATCATGCTGTGTGGAATTACATGGCAAAGGGTGATACAGCTTTGACATCTGACTGGTACTGGGGTCCTTATAGTGTTATTTGCAAAGATATGGAACGCAAATTAGAAACATATCAAATGCTGGATGAAAACAACAAATACAACTTACCGGCTTTAAAGGCGAAAGTTAATGAAGTATTGGACAAGCAAGACAGCCTGCTTTTAATAATTAATACACCGGCGCATAATCCAACTGGTTATAGTTTAAATGATGCTGATATGGATGGCGTTATTTCCATTTTAAAAGACGCAACCGCTGATAATGGCAAAACAGTTACCTTACTGTTGGATATTGCCTATATCGACTATGCTGGTGAGAAAGAAGAAGTGCGTAAAATATTCCGCAAAATTTCCAATTTGCCAGCAAATATTTTAACTATTGTTGCTTATAGCATGTCCAAAGGTTTTACTCTGTATGGACAAAGAACCGGTGCAATGATTGGTATTTCGGCTAGCAAAGAAGTAATTGAAGAATTTTCTGCTGTCAACCAGTATACCAGTAGAGCAACATGGTCTAACATCAACCGTCCTGCCATGGCGACATTGGCAAAAATATATCGTGACCCGGAACTTTTGGCAGCCGTACAAAAAGAACGCGACGATTATTACAAGATGATTAAGGCGCGTGCTGATTTATTTACGAAAGAAGCACAGGAATGCGGATTAAAGATGCTGCCATACGTTGCCGGTTTCTTCATTTCGATTCCTGCCAAGAACCCCGATGCAATTTGCGAAAAATTGCATGAAGAAAATATTTTTGCAGTTCCTCTCGCTGCCGGCGTAAGAATTGCAGTTTGTGCAGTACCATTGAAAAAAATCGAGGGAATGGCGGCAAAATTTAATGCTGCTATGAAAGCGCTTGGCGAATAAATTGTAAATAAATACAAAAACCGGAACTGTTTTACAGTTCCGGTTTTTTATTTATTTGTTTAGCGATGTTTCTGAAAATAAGCTAATGCTACGTCTGGAAAGAGTGCATAAGAAAGTACATCTTCGATTGGCAGCCCAGGAAATCCAGCTTCGGAAAGTTCTCTTGTGATTTCTTCCAGTTGTGGTGAAATATCATCGGCAGGACGGTGATCTATTGGCTTTTCACTACCTATGATGAGTTCTTGTATTTCAGGGTCAATTGGTGCAGGTGTACGACCATATTTGCCGCGTACCAGGTCTTTGACTTGTGTTGGTACCATTTTATAGCGCCCAAGAGTAACGTTAAGCACTGCCATAGAACCAACTATTTGGCTGGTAGGAGTTACAAGAGGGGGATAGCCTAATTCCGCTCTTACCTTAGGCATTTCTTTCAAGAGCTCTGCGTATTTATCTGCAGCTCCCAGTTCTTTCATTTGATTAATCAAGTTTGATAACATGCCGCCTGGTATTTGGAAAGTAAGAACTTTAGGGTCTATTGAGATATCAGAACGCAGGTTAAAATCATGCACAAGGTTCTTTTTCACATCATTAAAATATTCCGCTAAGTAGCTGAAAGAATCCAATGCAAGTCCGGTGTCACGATTTTGGCCTACCAGGGCTGCGACTATAGATTCAGTAGCAGGCTGACTAGTGGTTCCTGAGAAAGGCGAAAGTGCTGTATCAATGATATCAACACCGGCTTCAATAGCTTTTAAATAGGTCATAGACGCCATGCCGCTTGTACAGTGGGAATGTATTTCTATAGGAACGTCAATTTGGCTTTTAAGCGTTTTGACGAGATTGTACGCTGCATAAGGGGATAAAAGGCCGGCCATGTCTTTAATACAAATGGAATCTGCACCTAAAGCTATTAAATCCTTGGCAACTTTCAGAAAGTCCTCGTCTTTATGATAAGGACTTATTGTATAAACTAAAGCACCCTGTACATGAGCACCTGCGCTTTTTGCTGCTTTCATCGCACATTCCAGATTACGTACATCATTTAATGCATCAAAAATGCGTATTATGTCTACGCCATTGGCAACAGAGCGGTTGACGAATTCTTTAACCACATCGTCCGCATAATGATTATAGCCCAAGATATTTTGACCACGCAAAAGCATTTGAATTGGCGTTTTTTTGACATGCTTTTTTAGTATCCTTAAGCGTTCCCAGGGATCTTCATCAAGAAAACGCAAACAGGCATCGAAAGTAGCACCACCCCAAGCCTCCAGAGCATGGTAACCAACATTATCAAGCTGTTCCAGCACTGGCAGCATTTCATTGATTCTCATACGTGTCGCTGCCAAAGATTGGTGACCATCGCGAAGAGTAGTTTCGACAATTTTTACAGGGGTATTATGCATAGGAAACCTCCAGGATTATAATAATGTATACAGTATTCATAATACTATTTTAACATATATATTGCATTATTCCAATAAATTTATTCCTAAAACACATATAAAAAAAGCCGCCAAATGGCGGCTTTAAAAATTTAGTTTTTTGTGACTGGAGATGTTTTTGTAGAAGTGGAAGTTTTATCTGTTGGAGCTGTTTCTGATTTAGTGGTGTCCGTTTTTTCCGGTGTCGTTTTTTTAACTGCATTAGGAATCTTACCGGACTTAACGTCCTTTTTATCATTGTCTTCCTTAATGATTTGAGGCTCAGCTGGAATAACGACTCCCGCTGGTTTTACAAAGTCACTGGCTGGTACATTGGCCAAAGCTGCTGCCATGAAATCACGCCAGATATAGGCTGGTTCATTACCACCGCTCATGCGATTCAAAGGCTCGCCGTTGTCATCGCCAATCCAGACACAAGTGGAAAGATCTGGTGTAAATCCGACAAACCAAGCATCCTTATAGTCGCTTGTTGTTCCGGTCTTGCCAGCTGCCGGGCGACCTATCGCTGCACCGGTACCGGTACCGCGGGTCATGACTTCTCTCATCATATCAACAAGGAGGTAAACGCTCTTAGGATTAACGACTTGCTCAGGGGATACTTTGCTTTCATAAAGTACTTTGCCGGTGCGATCAACAATTTTTGTAATAGCTATAGGTTTGTTGTAGCTGCCATTGTTGGCCAGCACAGCAAAAGCACTAGACATTTCAAGTGGTGTTACGCCACGAGTCAGACCACCTAATGCTATTGCCAGATTATTATCATTCGCGCTGCCGCTTGTTACTAATGATGTAATACCCATTTTTTTAGCATAATCAATTACTGTAGAAGGACCTACCTTTTGAGCTATGAGTATAGCAGGAATGTTATAGGAATTTATCAGCGCTGTACGCATACTCATTTTACCATGCCAAGCTCTATCATAGTTTTGCGGATTCCAGTCTTTAGCAAAATCAAGTTCTTTGTCATCTATTACAGTGGCAGGAGAAATGCCGTTATCAACAGCTGCCAGATAGACGAAAGGCTTGAAAGCAGAACCAGGCTGCCTTTCTGCCAGCACAGCACGGTTGAACTGATCGGTACCGCGTCCGCCAACCATAGCTTTTATATAACCAGTTTGGGGGTCAACAGCAACAATAGCAACTTGAGGCTGCACACGTTTGTTTTCGTCAGTATAATAGTTAGGCAAATTATCCAGAGAATCGTTAGCAGCTTTCTGCATTTTGGTGTCTATTGTGGTATATATCTTGAGACCTTGTTTGTACACTGCATCATACCCATATTTTTCAACAACTTGCTGTGTACAGTAATCTATAAAATACTTAAGAGAGTTCTTTTTGTTAACTGAGGTAGCATAAACTAGTTTTTGTGTCTTAGCCTCTTTAGCTTGGGCTTCAGAAATATATCCGTACTTCAGCATTTGATCAAGAACAACATGCTGTCTTTCAACACCAGCTTTTGGGTTGCTGAGTGGAGAATAGTAGTTAGGACTTTTTGGCAGACCTGCAAGCATAGCACATTCAGCTAGAGAAAGATCCTCTGCATGTTTGCCAAAGTATGTAAGAGCTGCACTTTCAACTCCGTACGCACCCTGACCAAAATAAATTTCATTCAGGTACATTTCCAAAATTTCTTGCTTAGTGTATTTTTGTTCCAATTGTATTGCGATAAAAGCTTCCTTAACCTTACGTATGATTGTACGATCTTGAGTAAGAAATGCATTTTTTGCCAATTGTTGAGTGATAGAACTTCCGCCCTGCAAATCGGCACCGAATATGTTGGAGATAAAGGCACGTGCGATACCTCTTAAATCAATACCAGAGTGATCATAAAAACGAACATCCTCCACGGCGATAAATGCATTCTGTAAATTGGCTGGCACCTTATTGATTGATATAGGAATTCTGTCTTCTTCAGAATCGGTAGTTGAGATTAATTCACCTTTGTTGTCGTAGAATTGTGAAGCAGCTGGCTGCACTATATCTTTGCTCAATAAGTCGGAAGGAGCAAATCGTGCAAAGAGAAAGAATCCGGCAACCAATACGGCACCTACGGCAATCAAAGTCAGAAGCAAGGATAAAATCTTGTTCATAACAGACCTCTTTTTTTGGTTTTTTGTTGGTGATTGTTTTTCATTTTGGTTCATATACAGCGTCCCTTTTAATGTAGATATTTTAACAGCAACTATTAACTAGTGATTATTATATCACAACATAAGTGCTTATTTGAATACGCCTGCGGAAAAGATACTAATATAAACATGCTATATAAGTAGAAGTCAATATTCAGATAAACAAAATTTGAAATAAAGTCCGCAAAGGGGGTTGCCAGAGGTTATAAAATCTGTTATTATAAATAAGCCGTCGGGTGAG
>CAYLRW010000022.1:0-24501 GCA_964386405.1 uncultured Acidaminococcales bacterium
AAAAATTGTGGCAGTTTGCGTATAAAGTTGAAAGACTAGGTTTGCTTCCAAAACATGAATAAATCGCCATTTATAAATCTGGATTTAAATTATAAGATAACCGGATCTTAAAAAAGGGTTCTGAGGACCTTTAGGCGAAATAATACAACTAAAATCACTCTGCTTGTTTTGGCAATATCTCCTGCTGGAAGTTCTTCGTGAGTTGTTAGTTTTTATAGTTTGTCTTTGGCTTTTTTGACAGCAACTGGCTAGAAAAGTTTACTTACTATGTTGGAGATGGTGAAGGTAATGACATAGGTTGTAGAGTGATGTTACTTTTACTTTTTGATTGGAGTGAATAATATGGCAAAAGTAATGGTGGAAAGAGATGTCTGCATCGGCTGTGGTTTGTGTTGGGGAACTTGTCCGGAAGTTTTTGAGCAAAATACTGAGGATGGTCTAAGCCAAATTGTGGCAGGCTTGCAAATTGACGGGCAAATTGGTGAAGGTCATATTGAAGAGAATTTAGAGGATTGTGCTCGCCAAGCTGCTGATGGTTGTCCTGTATCAGCGATAACCGTAGAATAAGGAGGTAATAAAGTTGGAAGATATTATAAAAGTTGGTGAAAAGGCCCCGAATTTTACTCTTAAGGATCAAGGCGGCGCAGATGTCACTTTAAGTGATTTTCATGGGCAGAAAGTTTTATTATCTTGGCATCCTTTGGCTTGGACTTCTGTTTGTACCGATCAAATGCGTGATTTGGAGAGAAATTACAAACGTTTTGAAGAAAAGGGAGTAGTGGTTTTAGGAATGAGTGTGGATCCAGCTCCCTCCAAATCTGCTTGGGCAAAAATACTGTTGTTAAATAATATAAGAATACTTGCGGATTTTTTCCCTTTAGGCAAAGTGGCAAAAGCTTATGGTATTTTCAGTGAAGAATATGGTGCTTCCAAAAGGGCAAACATTCTCATCGACGAAAATGGCATCGTAAGCTGGGTTAAAAAATACGAAATTCGGATGTTACCAGATGTTGAGGAAGTTATAGCTCATCTTTAGTGATTTAATGTAAACAAAATGCCGGGGCTTTTAGCCTCGGCATTTTGTTTGATTCAAATAAACGTTTAATTTTCTACCTTTTTGACAGAGAGTATATTATAATTATTCTGATATGATAAGGGTTATGGTGTTATTGCTATGAGAAAAATGGTTTATTTGTTTTTAAGTCTGTTAATCATGTGCTTTATTTTTGGTAATTCTATGATGGATGCTGTAGATTCTAACAGCGAAAGCAAGATTATCACAACTTTTGTGCAGTATGTTTTAAATTGGCTGGGGTTCCATGTGCCAATAGCAGAGCTGCACCACGTCATCAGAAAATGCGCGCATTTTAGTGAATTTGCCCTGGAGTCTTTTTTATGGGCTAAAGCGCTAGCTGCTTTTGGTGTACGCCGCCAGACGTGGCTGGCTTATGCATTGCTGCTCGGCCTGTTGACGGCGGTAATCGACGAAAACATTCAGCTGTATAGTGTTGGCCGCTCCGGACAGGTGACCGATATATTGTTGGATTTCAGTGGAACAATGGCAGGTGTGCTTATGGCAATTATTACTAGTTTTCGCAGATAAAAATAGATGCTTGGAGAAAATAATAAACAGTGGAGGTTCAAAACATGACGGAAGAGTTAAAAAAAGAACAACGGGAAATTGGCGAAGAGGAGTTTATTGAAGTTGCCTCTGTGATTCGTGAAAAAATAAAAAACTCTGCAGAAATCAAGCAAGATGGCAAAAATGCTACATTGGAAGTTCTTGATGCTCTTGTCCGTTCTGTAAAAGCGCATGGCGTTAAACAGCATGGGCTTACAAAAAAGAAGAAGCAGATTGCGCTTACCGTTTTCGAAAAAATGTCTAAAGCTGAGGATAATACAGAAGAAGAAAAGGCAGTTTTTAATTCTTTGGTGTTTATTACGTTCCAAGGCATTGTGCAGGCAAAATAAAGCATGCAGCTTGAGGGGGCTGAGATATTGCAAGTTACAGAAAAATTATATGAAAACAATTCATTGCTGAAAGAATGTCAGGCTAAAGTTCTTAAGTGCGATAAAAATGCTGCTGGTTATGAGATTGTGCTTGACAGAACAGTAATTTTCCCGGAAGGCGGCGGTCAACTTAGTGATAAAGGCTGGCTTAATGAGACAGTGATAAACCATGCGTCGGAAAAAAACGGCGAGATTTTTCATAATTGTAATGAAGCGTTTGCAGTCGGCAGTGCCGTCTTGGTTAAATTGAACTGGGATGTGCGACTCGACCATATGCAGCAGCATTGTGGCGAACATCTTTTGTCTTATGCATTCTGGAAGCTTTTCGGTGTTAATAACATTGGTTTTCACATGAATGAACAATCGGTATTCATAGATCTTGACAAAGAAGTTAGTCCTGAAGAGGTAATACGAGCAGAAGATTTTGTTAACGTCGAAATTTGGGAAAATAAATTAATCTCTGTTAGTTATATTGCTTCAGAAGATTTGCCAGATTGGGAAATGCGTAAGAAAAATGAAAATCTTCAAGGAACATTACGTATTGTTTCTGTTGAACATGGTGACTGTTGTACTTGCTGCGGAACCCATCCTCCTGCTACAGGGATGGTTGGCGCAATCAAAATTATTGGAGCAGCTAGACACCGAGGTGGTATGCGTATTGAGTTTGTCTGCGGCAAACGGGCTTTGCTGGATGCCAGACAAAAGTATGAAGCAATTTCAGAAACCAACGCTTTGCTTTCGGTGAAACCTGAAGAAGTGCCGGCAGCGGTTAGAAAACTGAAAGAGGAACTGTCAGATGTTTTTGCCTTACTTAAAGATAGGACTGTTAAACTCTATCAGATGCGCAAAGCGGAACTTTTGGCAAATGCTTCAGTAGACGATGACGGCAGAAAGCTGGTCTTGGTTGCTGAAGACGAGTGCACGGCAAAAGAGGCAAAGCTTTTTGCGCAGGTTCTCACGGATGATGAGGAGAAGATAACAGCAGGCATTTTTTATCAAGTTGGTACGCGGATTAATTATATATTTATGAGTAATCCAGGAGGAACAGATTGCAAGCTGCTTTGTCAAAAAGTTAATCAGCTTTTAGCAGGCAAGGGCGGGGGCAATGAGTCTTTTGCCCAAGGAAGTGCTAACTGTACAGCAGAATGGCGTAGTATAATATATACATTGAAAGAATTATAGTTTTTGGGGCAATATTTTACTTCTTTGATGGAGATGCATATATCATGGCATTAAATTATGATGTCGATTTTGTAATTGCTTGGGTTGACGGAAATGATGAAGAGTGGCAGAAGGAAAAAACAAAGTATTTGCCAAAAAGGAATTTGTATGGCAATGATAAAAGCTTCCGTTACCGAGACTGGGATAATTTGCAATACTGGTTCAGGGCTGTTGAAAAGTTTACCCCTTGGGTGAGAAAAGTGCATTTTGTCACCTATGGTCATTTACCAAACTGGCTGAATATTGATAATCCAAAACTTGCAGTGGTTAAACATACAGATTATATACCAGCAAAGTATTTGCCGACATTCAGCCCTAGACCCATAGAATTAAACATGCATCGTATACCTGATTTGGCGGAGAGGTTTGTCTATTTTAATGATGATATGTTTATAATAAAACCTATGCCATTGACAGATTTTTTTTCTAACGGATTGCCGACAGATTTTTGTATTTTAAGCAAATTGCATTCTCCAACAAAGGGTGATTTTACTGCCTATGCTAAAATCAATAATCTTTGCCTTTTAAATAGTAATTTTGATAAGAAAGAGCAGATGGCAAACTTTTTTTGGAAATGGGTATCACCTGTATACGGAGTAAACGCTTTAAGAAATTTAGTTTTTTATGGACAGCACCATTTTAATGGATTTGCTAATAATCATCTCACTTTTTCCTATTTAAAAGAAACATTTGAAGATGTCTGGCTCAAAGAAGAAGAGACGCTTGATGAAACCTGCAGAAATAAATTCCGCAGCAAGGTTGATGTTAACCAATGGCTGATGAGGTATTGGCAGCTAGCTTCTGGAAATTTTGTTCCGTGTCCACGGCATTACAAGGGTGAGGTTTTTGAAGTAAGCGGCAACGTGCAAAAAAATTCAATGCTTTATGAAGCAATAGAGCATCAAAAATATCGCATTATATGTATCAATGATAATCCTGATTTAGACTTTGAAGGAGTTCGAGATCGTATCAAAGAAGCTTTTGAGAAAATTTTACCTGAGAAATCTTCTTTTGAACTCTAGCCAATCTTATATGAAGGACTATTTTCAAAACAAGGGATAATAGCGTTATCCCTTGTTTTTTGTTTGTAACTGTTGTGATATAATATATAATGCTCAAATGGGACAAAGCAGCCTTTAGCGGGCGATGAAAGTAGTGAAAATGCGTTTGAAAAATAATAATGGACAGAAGAAGCTTTTTGGCATAGACTATACTGATAATGAGCGGATTAAGGTGCTGATCTACTTATGTATCGGCGGCATGGCGGCATTAATTGAGTGGGGAGGGTTTTACTTTCTTAATCATTGGCTGCTTGTAAATTATCTGCTGGCAACTGCTTTGGCATTTGCTTTTTCTACGTTATGCCACTATTTACTGGGCAATATTTTCGTTTTTAACAGTGGTACGCGCTATGAACGCAAAAAGGAGCTGTCATTGGTTTTTTTGGTAAGCACGATCGGTCTCCTGTTTAATTTGCTCTTAATGGGTTTATTTGTAGGTTTCTTTGCTTGGAATGCTATGGCAGCAAAGGTTGCGGCTAGCGGTATTGTAGTTGTCTGGAATTATTTATCCAGAAAAAAATGGATATTTTAAATGAAATATATGAAGATTTTATAGGTGACGGAGAGAATATGCTTAGAGAATGCGTTGACATAAAGCAATTTAAAAAGGTAATGATGGTTTTTAATCCCAATTCAGGCAGACAGCTGTTTAATGATCGTGCCAGCAAGGTAAATGAGGTGCGTCATTTATTGAGGGGTATGCTTGAAAATTGTACTTTTACTGAAGTTGCTATCAAATCTTTTGAAGAAGTCAGAAGTATAGCCAAAAGGGTCTGTGATGAAGACTTCGACTGGGTAATAGTGGCGGGTGGTGATGGTACGCTGCGTGCCATTACAGAAGTTTTTGTTGAAAACAACAAACTGCCTTATATGAGCGTTTATCCTATGGGAACTGTCAATCTGGTCGCTAAAGAACTTATGATGCCTACAGATCCGGAAGAATGGGTAAAGAAGGTTACAGCCGGTATGGCTATTCCGGTATGGCTTGGTCAGGCCAATAACAGAGTTTTCATGACTTGTGCCGGTATAGGCATTGATTCAATGGTCATTGACAGCATTTCTGAAACAGAGAAAAAGTATCTATCCAAGTTTGCTTATGTGCTGCAAGGCACGGAACTAGTGAAGCGTGAACTTTTATGGAAAGATTGGCAGTACAAATTTCAGGTGATGATTGATGATGACGGTATCTGGCGTGATGCGGCTTCAGTAATTGTTGCCAAGAGCCGCTATTATGCAGGTTGGTTTTCTTTGGCGGACGGGGCTTCGCTTTCTTCACCCAAATTACACGTTTGTCTTTTCCGTGGTGTTAATAAACTGAATTTATTGAAATATTTGGCTCTGATAGCGACTGATGCGCTTGCTACAGACAATTCTGTAGAAATTGTTGAGGCGCAAAGAGTAGAAATCAAATGCAATACAGAGAAATTCGCGGCAGAATTGGATGGCGATTGTCTGGTAAGTTCACCGCTTAGTATTAGTCTGATTCCCAGCCCAATAAAGTTTATTTCGTAAGGTGGCGTTCAAGTGAAGAAAAATTGGCTTATAGGTGTTTTGTTCATAGTCTGTTTTGCCATGGAGACCTTTTTTGCGGAGCGTTTTTATCGGGAAATAGTACCTTTTCCGACTGAGGAGTTTTGGTTTACTGCTTTGAACCTGTTCTTGCGTGATGTGCTGCTGATCAGCACCTTCAATCTCTTGTATGTGGTACGTAAGCGAATCAGAGACAGAGTCAAGCGCTACTTCCCAGTTGTAGTTGTTGGCTTTGGCTACTTGGTTTTTGCTTGGTTTATGGTCAGCTATCTGAAACTTGATCTAGGTTTTTTAACATTGCTTTCTGTTTTGGCTGGTTTGAATAATAACATTTTACTTTGCCTTTTGGCCGCTATGTGCTATCACAAATGGCCAAACAAGGGTATGAAGGCAGTTTATTTTTTTATATATTTGTCTAGCTGTATCATTATGCTTTTTGACGCAGTATATTTTTGGACAACTTCGATGCATGTCGAAAGTGTATTGTTCAGAAATCTGAACTACTACTCCATTAAGGGTGTTTTGGAGACCTCGAAGACTCCTTTCTTGATTGGCGTAGCAGTAGTTCTAGTGCTTATATTGCTGCTTTTCAGAGTCAGTAAACCGACTAAGAAAAAACCAAATTTTGCTTGGTCGCTTTTTTGCGTTTCCCTGTTTACTCTTTCTTTGAATTTCTCTTATTTGTCAATATCTGATGGATCACATTTTGCGATTGATAAGGTCGGCGGTCTTTGGTCTGAAGCTGAAATTGAGGAAACCAGACAGAATTATCGCAATGCGGTAGCGATGCCAATTAATATCAACTTTGTCAGCAAAGCACTGTTTGATACTGACAGAATAGTAAAAGATCCTAAAAAGCTGGAAAAAAGAGATCTTTCAGAAAAAGATAAGGAAATATTGCTTGGCATGGGAATTATCCCTGAAAAACATACACCAACACCGGTAGCTGCACAATATGACAGGATTGTTTTATTAGTGCTGGAATCTGTCCATCGCGATTTTATGCATTATTACAATAGGAATATTCCTGCTGAAGCAACTCCTTTTTTGGATGAATTGTTAACTAAATACCCGCATCTTGACCATTATTATTCTTCAGCCATTCCTACGACTGAAGGTCTTAACAGCGCTTTTCGCTCGCAGGTAATTTTCGACAGAGACACTCCGGAGGTTGGTAAGCAAGGCTCAATTTTCGGCCAGCTGAATGAAACCGATTGGCGAGGCATTTTTTTAAATGCTTCCAGCGGCTATTATGCGAATGAATTTAAGCAGTATCCGAGGCAGTTTGGTATGCAGGAATACTATGCACGTGAGTATCTGGAAGAGCAGGGCTATACCGGCGCCAGCGGCTGGGGTTTTCATAATGATGTAATGTATAAAGAAACAATTAAAATGTTGGAGCGCGGGCGCAATGACAAGATGCTTATGTTTACTAAAACGCTTGATATGCACCAGCCTTATCCGTACTATGGCTTGAAATGGGAAGAGATGCCGGAATCTGTCCGTGATAATAAATTTGTCACTGTGCGTGGTATTTACTGGGTAGACCATACATTGCAGGAATTCTTTAAAGAAGCTGAAGCTAATGGCTTGATGGATGACCGCACTTTGTTTATCATTACCAGCGATCATAATCCGCATTCCGGCGGCGAATATAAGGAATTGGTAGAAAATGCTGCAGATACGCAGAGTATTGCTCCTATTCCACTGATTTTTGTTTCGAAGAACCTCAAACCGTTAGCTGCTTTGCAAACTGCTGAATACGCCAGCTCTATGGATTTGGCGCCAACGCTTTTACCTTTGATGGGGATGGAAACACCAAGTGATTTCTTGGGCAGAGACCTCTTGCAGCCGACTGAAATACCTTTTGCACTTGGTTATTTTGGCGGTAAGGCCTATTATTTTTCAAAATACATGAGCTTTGTAGATACATTGGATAATCCATATCCTGCGACACCGCAGGAAGATGCTTTGGCAAACTATATTGTTTGGGATTATGCCAGAAGGCATTAGGAGGTTTAACTATGGAGGCTGTTCGTGCTGATCTGCACCTGCATAGTACTGCATCGGATGGAACCTGGCGGCCACAGGAATTAGTTATAGCTGCCAAACAGGCAAACTTGGGTGCTATTGCTGTAACGGATCACGAAAGCATTGCAAATGTTATTGAAACAGAAAGATATGCACTTGAAGCAGGTTTGAAATTCCTGCGCGGAGTGGAAATCTCAACAACCAAGGATGAAACAAGTTTTCATGTGCTTGCTTATGGTATTGATGTTGCTGATAAACATTTGCTGGAGCTATTGAACCATAATGAATATCTTTTAGCTAAAAAGGATGAAGACAGCATTCGTATATTGGCAGAAAAAGGCTGGCCTGTCTCTTTGAAGGAGTTCCACGGCTATGAGTATGACAGGTGCCGTGGTGGTTGGAAGGCTTTGTGTTATTTGCAGGACAAGGGATTATGTACGGATATCATGGATTTCTTCAATAGAATCTTTATCAAAGAAAATAAACTTGGTTTTCCGGTCTTTCCTTCAATCGCAGAAACCATTGATGTCATTCATAACGCCGGTGGGGTGGCGATACTAGCTCACGCGGCCAGCGAAATGCATGGCCCTGGTCTTGCCAATACAATGGCTGAAATGGCGTTGGAAAAATTTGATGGGTTTGAATGTTATCACTCAAAACACAGCGAGGAAGATACTAAAAAATTATTAGAACACTGTCAAAACAATAATCTCTTGATCAGTGGCGGCAGTGATTGTCATGGCGACTTCGTTAAATCAAGAATTATTGGCAACCCTGAAATCTTCACAAAAAATTTAAATTTGCCGGGCCTGCTCTAGAGCAGGGAAATACCCTTTTTGTGCGAATACTATTTAGGAGTAATGCACAAGGAGGGTTTTTTTATGACTGAAAAGAGCAAAGTTTATATTTCTTACTTGCGCAGTAAGGGGCCTAGAACGAATAAAGGTGCAAAAATTCGCGGGCTTTTTGACATAGCCGGTTTTGCAGGGTTTATTGCTCAGAATGAATTGACTGCAGTTAAGCTGCATGTGGGAGAAGCAGGTAATGATGCTTATGTTTCGCCTGTGCTGGTAAGACAAATTGTAGACAGAATTAAGCAGGCTGGCGGACGTCCCTATCTTACGGATACCAATACTCTGTATTCTGGTAGCCGCCATGACGCCGTAAATCACCTGGAAACAGCTTTGGCACATGGGTTTGGCATGGAAGTCACGGGAGCTCCTTTCATCATTGCAGACGGCCTTCACGGCGGCAATTGCAAAGAAATAAGCGTAGGACTTACGCATTTTGACAAGGTACATATTGCTGGAGACATAGTTGATGCCGGCAGCATGATAGTCGTTTCTCATTTTAAAGGTCATGAGATGGCTGGTTTTGGTGGTGCCTTAAAAAACCTGGCAATGGGCTGTGCTCCTGCTATTGGCAAAAAGGAGCAGCATGCCCTTTGTTTCAAGGTAAAGAAAGAAGGCTGCATCAGTTGCAGGGCTTGTACCTTGGTTTGCCCGCAACATGCGATAAGTCTTGACACTGATCGTAAAGCTGAGATTGATCCCAGCTTGTGTATTGGCTGTGGTGAATGTTTGACAGTTTGCCCTAAAAAAACAATTGAGATTGATTGGGCAACAGAAATTGATCCTTTCCTGGAACGTATGGTTGAATATGCTTATGGGGCTGTTGCCAATAAAAAAGATAAAGTAGGTTATATAACGCTGGTGGTAAATGTGACGCCATTATGTGACTGTGTGCCTTGGAGTGATGCACCAATTGTGCCCGATATCGGCTTCTTGTCTTCAACGGATCCAGTAGCGATTGACCAGGCAGCTTATGATTTGGTCAAAGCGGCAGAAGGTTTGGCTGATTCAGCATTGGGCAAGGCTTTGCCTGCTGGTGCTGACAAGTTTACGCATCTACATGATTATGTAGATGGTACAAAAGCGCTTGCTTATGCGGAGAAAATTGGCATGGGCAGCAGAAACTATGAATTGATCGAATTGTAAAGACTGAGCATACGAAAAAAGGCTTCTCGATTTTGAACGAGAAGCCTTTTTGTATACTTGGATGTAATTATATCTGATGGGGTATTTTATTTAATTTACGCCGAACAATAACTGACCATAAGTCGGATAAGTGAGATATTTTTCGCTGATCATCGTCTCAAGTTCATCAGCTGCAGTACGGATTTCAAGCATCGCCGCGAAAACATTTTCGTGATAGTAGTTGGCAATTGCTTCGCCGCCTTCTACAGTAGCTGCTTCTGCCAAAGCTTTTTCCAAGCCGGCAGTTTGTTGACAAAGCGTTGTAGAAAGTGCAGTGATTTTTTTGATTGTTTCGAGTTCATAAGTGCCTTCAACATCAAGACCAGCCATTTTTTTGTTGGCAATGGTAGCAGCTAAGTCACTAGCTGCAGCAGAAGCCGATGGCAATAGATCTTTAGTGATCATTTCAGCCAAGCAGAGACCTTCAATTCTGATGGTCTTAGCGTAGTTCTCCAACAGGATTTCTGCGCGAGCATGAATTTCAGCTTCAGTAAAGATGCTGTGCTTAATGAACAAATCAATGTTCTTCTTTGCAAGCATATAAGGAATTGCTTCCGGAGTTGATTTAAGGTTAAGAAGTCCCCTCATTTTGGCCTCTTCTACCCATGCGTCTGTGTAACCATCACCATTGAAGATAATGCGTTTGTGCGCAGCAATGGTTTCTTTGATTAAAGTTTTAATAGCAGCATCTTTATCGACTGCTTTTTCTATAATGTCTGCGAATTGATCAAGCTCTTCGGCTACTATCGTGTTCAGCACGATGTTTGGACCGGAGACGGAGAAAGCAGAACCTAACATGCGGAATTCAAATTTATTGCCAGTGAAAGCAAAGGGGGAAGTGCGGTTCCTGTCGGTGGTGTCCTGGGCGAAGAGTGGGATAACATTGCCGCCGATTTGCATTAATTTCTCACCGTCGGAATTGTATTCTTCACCTTTTTCAATGGCTTCCAGGATTGCCGTCAGTTCTGAGCCAAGGAAAGCGGAAACAATGGCCGGTGGAGCTTCGTTAGCACCAAGACGGTGATCATTGCCTGCGCTTGCAACAGATACGCGAAGCAAATCCTGATATTCATCAACAGCTTTAATAATGGCCGCCAGAAAGAGCAGGAACCGGGTATTTTTTTGTGGTTCTGGACCAGGGTTCAATAAATTGTCGCCTTCAGCAGTACCGATGGACCAGTTATTATGTTTGCCACTGCCGTTAACGCCGGCAAATGGTTTTTCATGCAAAAGACATACTAAATCATGTTTAGCTGCAACGCGTTTCATAAACTCCATCATTAATTGGTTATGATCAGTAGCGATATTGGTGGAAGTGAAAATTGGAGCTAATTCATGCTGGGCAGGCGCAACTTCATTATGTTCTGTTTTGGCAAGTACTCCGAGTTTCCAGAGTTCTTCATCTAAATCTTGCATAAAAGCCATTACGCGCGGTTTAATGATGCCGAAGTAGTGATCTTCCATTTCCTGGCCTTTAGGAGGCATTGCGCCCAGAAGAGTACGACCGGTGTATACAAGGTCACGTCTTTTCTCCCACATTGCTTTATCAACAAGGAAGTATTCTTGTTCCGGACCAACAGTAGTGGTAACTTTCTCTGTCGGAGTGCCAAAGAGATCCAAGATTCTTCTGGCAGCAACATCAATTGCTGACATGGAACGAAGCAAAGGAGTTTTCTTATCCAAAACTTCGCCGGTATAGGAGCAGAAGGCTGTTGGGATGCAGAGAGTATTATCTTTAATGAAGGCATAAGAAGTAGGGTCCCAGGCAGTATAACCACGAGCTTCGAAAGTAGCACGCAAGCCGCCGGAAGGGAAGCTGGAAGCATCAGGTTCGCCTTGAATCAATTCTTTGCCTGAGAAGTCCATGATAATGCGGCCATCAGCCGTAGGAGTAATGAAGCTTTCATGTTTTTCGGCAGTAATGCCGGTCATCGGTTGGAACCAATGTGTAAAATGTGTTGCGCCTTTTTCTAATGCCCAATCTTTCATGGCATTAGCAATGACATTGGCAATTGGTAAATCAAGATTCTTGCCGGTCAAGAGAGCAGCTTTATACGCCTTGTAGGTGGCGGTTGGTAGCTTCTCCTTCATTACGGTTTCATTGAAAACAAGATCACCAAAAAGTTTTGGAACGTTACTCATAACCTTTCCCCCTTAGAAATAATTACATAATTTGCAAATAAAAAAACAACAGCGCTGGTCCGGGCTTTAACCCGCAACAACACTGTTGCTTATAGAGGCAGTATAATACAAAATTTGGAATTTGTAAATACTTTTTTTGACATAAAACAAAATAATATTTTTTGTAACAGAAATAACGTTCGGAAAAAAGCCCAAAATGAGACTTTTTTTACTAAATATAGGAAAAACATTCGGAAAAATATTGACATGGCACTATATATGAGCTAAACTAAGTACGCAAATAAAGCGTTTTTATAAAGAAATCATGATATAAGTTTGTTTATATGAAATTTATATAAATATGAAAAAGGAAAGCAGGGGGAAGAATTTATGGCAACCATGTTGTATGAAGGCAAAGCAAAAAAGATTTTTACTACTGAAAATCCAAATGAAATCGTCGTTTATTATAAGGACGATGCGACTGCTCTTAACGGTTTGAAAAAAGGAACCATTATTGATAAGGGCGTCATGAATAATACTATCACGACTTTCTTCTTTGATTTGTTGGGTAAAAATGGTATTCCTCATCATCAAATCAAAAAACTGAGCGACCGTGAAGCTCTTTGCAAAAAAGTAACTATTATCCCTGTGGAAGTTGTTACTCGTAACATTGCAGCTGGCAGCCTGGCTAAAAAAATGGGCGTTGAAGAAGGCTTGATTTTGAAAAGACCGCTTGTTGAATTCTATTACAAGAACGATGATCTTGGCGATCCAATGATTAATGCTGATTATGCAGTATCCTTTGACTTTGGTACTGATGCTCAAATCGCTCAAATGAAAGAATACGCTCTTAAAATCAATGAAATACTCAAAGCCTTCCTATTAGAAAGGAAAATTGAATTAGTCGACTTTAAACTGGAGTTTGGCGTTGATGCTGAAGGCAAAGTAATTCTTGCTGACGAAATCACTCCGGATACTGCCAGACTTTGGGATGCTGATACTAAAGAAAAACTTGATAAGGATCGTTTCCGCAGAGATATGGGTAATGTTGAAGAAGCTTATCAAGAAGTTATCCGTCGTTTGATTGGTAAATAATTGCATAATATTTAGACTCGCTGTAAATCAGCGAGTCTTTTTTTGCATGCAAGAAAGTTGACAAGCATTGCCGATGGATTGATAATATAGGAGTATTGTTGATTTGTAGTTTGACGGGGAAGTGATTGTTATTTCCGGTGATAAAGAAATAGTAATAAAGAAAATAAAAGACATCTATGCTGGAAATCCATTTTTTAATTTATGTGAAATGAAAATTGAAGATATTGAGTACGGTGGTGTAGTATTGGGTCTTGCCATTGATGCCGAAAAGCATACAAACCATAGTCATAATGCTCATGGCGGTGCTATTGCCGCTTTAGCAGATACGGCTTTGGGAGTTTCTGCAGCTACTGTTTCCAAAAGAGTTGTAACGTCTTCTTTGCAGGTTTCTTTTATTAAAGGTTTGCATGAAGGAAGTTATGCAAGGGCACACGCGAAAATTATCAGTGATGACGGTAAATATATGGTTATTCGCGGCGAAGTATTAAGCGCGGGGGAATTGATTGCTGAGGTAATGGCGACAATGGTTATTGTTGGTGAATACAGTGAAATACCGACAGAATGGGAATAGCAATTAAAAACTGGCGTACATAAATAATAAGGAAGGCTATCTAAAATAGATGGCCTTCCTTATTTAATATACATTAGGTTTCAAGCTGGCAAGGGCTGAAGAGTTCCTCGCACTGCTCACACGCGATAATTTGCCTGCAAGCAGTCAGTCGCTGATGTGCAGCAAGCCCGTCACTTCTTAGTCCTTGCTCTCTTCTAATTACTTCTGGAAGCGACGAGTTCCTTAAGCTGATTTTCAAAGCGGGCAAAATGCGTTTCATAGTAATTGATATGTTCATTTAATTCATGTATTTTGGCATTTAACTGATCGTCGTCGTGTAAAAGTTCCAGATTAATAAATGGGAACGATTTGAAAAGAAAATTCTGTTGTTCCTGCAAATCATTGATTGCTTTTTCCAGTGCTTCTTTGTTTTGCAAGAGTAAATCAGAGTCAGTAATTATAGGCGCAGGTCTTTTAAAACTAAGTGATTTTTCCAGCACCTTTTCCAATTCTGTTAAATCTTTTTTGGAGAAGGCATTAACACCCTCTTGGTATAGAGCAGAGGCTTCTTCGGATTGCTGGAGATTAAGGTCAGGATGCAGATTGGCAATAAGTTCTTGATAGTTAGAACAAAGCATGTTTTCTTCGGCAGCAGAAAGTGTGAATTTTTCTGTCTGTGTGAGGGCGAGTTTCAGCAAGTTTGACTGCTCCTGCAACATGGTATTATTTTCTTCAAAATCAATATCCAAAATTTTCTCGACAAATTCCAAATCGAGATAGCGGTTGTTGTCGATGAGCTCTTTGACTATTTCAATTTTCCTTCTGATACGCAGGATTGCGCATTGAATTTGGAAGGATTTTAGTTCCAAATGCCCGATTTTTTCCATATATTCTTTTTCCAAATATTTACTTTTATGAAAAATATTTTGATCAACTTCGAAAATTAATTCAGCCAGATGATTGCGCAGTTCAGCAGTTTCCTTTTGCAATACTTCAATTTTGGTTTTACTTGGCATTAATTTCACCCATTTCTTTCATTTCAGGTTTATGGCACTTCCTCATTATACTATAAATATCTAATTTGCAAAGAAAAAAATAAGTTAAGAAAAAACGTCATCGCTGTGAACAACGATGACGTTTTTTAAACCTTGCTTGTTTTTTATTTTACGAGGTCCATACCAAGTTTGATAGCCTTCTTGTTGATTTCTTCGGTACCTTTTGGTACGCGATTGAGAACAGCTTTAATAATGGATTCTTCAGAAACGATACCTGTCAGCTGAACAATAGCGCCGAGAGCGATAATGTTGGCAAACAAAGCTTTGCCGAGAACTTCTTTAGCAGTGTGGGTGATTGGCAGCTCATAAACTTTTCCGGTATGGGTTGGAAGAGTTTTTACAAAAAGGCTGTCAGTTACAAGTATGCCGGCAGAAGTTAGATCATGGGAATATTTCTGGGCAGCTTCCTGACTCATTGCCAGCAGCAAACCAGGGTTTGTTACTTTCGGGAAGTGAATAGCTTTGTCAGAGATGATTACTTCTGATTTGCTGGCACCACCACGTGCTTCAGGACCATAAGACTGAGATTGGATAGCCAGTTTGCCATCAAGCAGAGCAGCTTCGGCAAGAATAATACCAGCCAGGATCAGACCTTGACCGCCGGTACCGGATAAACGCAATTCTTTTTTCATGATTATTTACCCCCTTGTGCGGCAGCAATTAGTTCATCATAAGCTTCAGTATATTCTTTTACACCTTCAGCTTTGTAGAGAACGCCGATAGGGAATTTGCCAGCTTTTTGCTCTTCACTGAGTTTTTCGAAAGCTGCGAGTGGAAGCGCATGGTCGCGCTGCCATTTTATCATGTCTGCAGGACCGCCCATTTTGTTTTGACGTCCGAAAGAAATCGGGCAGGCAGTGATAGCTTCAATCAGGCTGAAACCTTTGTGTTCAATACCTTGAGCAATTAAATCAGCAAGCATCGGAGCATGGAAAGTAGTAGCGCGTGCTACAAAGGTAGCACCGGCAGCCTTAACAAGCTCAGCAATGTCGAAAGACCTTTCAATAGTGCCGTAAGGAGCAGTTGCAGCTTTGGAATGTTCAGGAGTAAGCGGAGAATATTGGCCGCCGGTCATACCATAAATATTATTGTTGTAAAGAACAACAGTCATGTCAATATTGCGGCGGGCAGCATGAATCAGGTGATTGCCACCGATTGCTGTCGCATCACCGTCACCGGTAACAACGAGAACTGTGAGGTTTGGATCAGCTAATTTCACGCCGGTTGCAACCGGCAAGGCACGACCGTGTGCAGAATGTACGGTATTAAAATCAAGGTAGCCGGAAGCACGGCTGGAACAGCCGATACCAGAAATAACTGCTACATTGTCTTTAGGTAAATCTAATTTTGCTACAGCTTTAACGATACAGCCAGTGACGATACCGTTACCGCAGCCCGGGCACCAAATGTGAGGCAAACGACCCGGTCGAAAATATTTATCTATCATTTCTTCCATATTCATGTAAAAATCCTCCTCTCAAGTGGTACTTTTATTATTTGAATGCTTCTTCCATTTTGGCAAATACTTCGGCTGGCGTAGCAGGCTCGTTGTCGTATTTGGCAAGGAGCGTCACAGGAACTTTACCGGCGACAGCACGTTCAACTTCCAAAACGTATTGTCCGTAGTTTAATTCATGAACGATAATGTGCTTTACTTTGTTGGCTAGAGCTTTCATTTGTTTTTCCGCAAATGGCCAGATAGTAATAGGACGAACCAAACCGACCTTCATCCCTTTGGCACGAGCCATGTCTACGGCTTCATATGCTGCACGGGCAGCACCGCCGAAAGCGACTATCGCATATTCTGCATCGCCCATTTCATAGTTTTCTACTTCGACGATGTCATCCAGGTTGTTATAAAGTTTGTCATGCTGTCTGTTGGTAGCTGCGAGTGTAGCAGCAGGTGTCCCTTTTGGGAAACCGGTTTCATCGTGAACCAGACCGGTTACATGCCAGCGGTAACCGCTGCCGAATGGCGGCATGGCAGGAACTAATGATTCATCAGTAGCATAAGCTTTGAATTCTTCAGGGGCGCAGCTTGGCAGTTTGCGGTCTGCTTGCGGAATTTCATCATAATTATCCGGTAACTCAATTTTTTCACGCATATGACCGATTACTTCATCCATTAAGAGAATAACCGGTACGCGGTATTTTTCGCTTAAAGCGTAAGCACGCAAAGTAAGTTCAAAACACTCAGGAACGCTTGCCGGTGTCAGGGCAATCAGCCAATGGTCACCATGGGTTCCCCAACGAGCTTGCATAATATCTCCCTGAGATGGGGAAGTAGGTTGGCCGGTAGAAGGGCCGACGCGCTGTACATTAACGATAACAAGAGGAATTTCAGCCATGCAGGCATAGCCAATTAATTCTTGTTTGAGAGAAAAGCCAGGGCCGCTGGTTGCAGTCATAACTTTTTTACCTGTCAGAGAAGCACCGATGATGGCACCCATGCTGGCAATTTCGTCTTCCATCTGAATAAATTTACCGCCGACTTTTGGCAGTTTTTCAGCTAGTGACTCAGCTACTTCGGTAGATGGCGTAATAGGGTAACCACCAAAGAATTTCACGCCTGCGGCAATCGCGCCTTCAACTACTGCCTGGTTACCTTGCAATAGAAGTATTTTAGACATAAGGTTTCACTCCTTTATTATTTTTCAACAAAAATCGCATAATCAGGGCAGCGTGTTTCACATTGCCCGCATTTTATGCAGTCCTTTTCATTAACAATTTCTACTTTTTCGATCTCATTGACGGCTAAGACCTTTTTTGGACAAAAAGCTACACAGATGCCGCAGCCTTTGCACCGTTCGATATGAATTTTCAGCATAAGATAACCTCCTTAAATACTTTATAGGCATAAATTTAAAAACTTCAAAAAAATTAGGCCTTTGCAAGCCATATAATCCCTTCTTAATTATACAGCAAATATTTAACCCATTAAACCCCCGAAAACGTAAATAGTTTTAGGCAAAAGTGCCAAAATTCAAGTCAAATGATATAATATTAATTATAGAGGGGAGGTTAATGAGTTGAAAATTGACAAATCGCTGCCAAAGAGTGAAAGAATTTTATTAGCTGCAGCTGATGTTTTTTCACGCAAGGGGTATTTGCAGGCAACTTTGGATGAAATAATTGAAATAGCGGATACGGGGAAGGGAACCGTCTATAATTATTTCAAAAATAAGGACACTTTGTTTTACACTTTAGTTTCCAGGATTAATGAACCCTTTGTTGCAGCTTTGCAAAAAATTGAAGCTAGCGAAGAATCTCCATTAATTAAGCTGGAATTATATCTGAAAGAAATGATTGGTTTCCTGCAACTTAATGTTACATTATGGCAGGTTCTTTTCTATGAGATGCTTGGTGCTAACCGCGGTTGGTATTTTATTCATGATTTTGAGACCAAGGAAGAACGATTGGTTGTAAAATGGGGAGTAGCACCAACACAGGAAGAAACCGAGCGCGTTACACGCTATTCTGAGCTGATTGGCTCGAGCTTCAGGATACTTGAAAAAATCATGCAAGATGGTGTGGATGCAGAAGTATTCAAATCATGCGCAGAAAACAAAGGGGTCCATTATGCGGCCAGACATTTGTATGGTGGCGTGGCAATGGCCGTTTTCTTTGGTAATGATAGGCAGGAAGATTCTTCTGTGGTAGCCAAGATAATAGCTGATCGTTTCTTGTTTGGCTTTGCTAAACCAATAAAATGAATAAGTATATTCCAATTTAAAAATAAAGTTTGAAATATTCGTTGAAATAGTGTATAACCAATATTGAAGAGTGCAAAGGGGGACTCCGATACGCCAGCTTTTGGTTGCGTATTGGAGTTTTCGCTGTTTTTCGGGCTTCTTTTGCAGCATAAATTAATTCAAAGGAGTTGGTAAAGCATGGATGGTACCAAAAATGAGGGTAGCGAAAAATTAGGCTTTTTCAAACAGTACGGGTTTTATCTTGCTTTGGCTGTGTTGGCTGCTATCGTCCTTATGCCGCCGCAGGAAGGCCTGTCGGTAGCTGGACAAAGAATGATCGGCATCATGGTATTTTCTGTAATTGTATGGGCAACAACAGCAATTTCTTATCCTGTCAGTGCTGGTGTTATTATAACGCTGATGGCTTTTCTGATAGGCTTCTCCCCTAATCCGGCAACAGGAAAGATGTTTGGGACTGCCGGTGGTTTAGCAATGGGTTTGAAAGGCTTCTCTGAAACGGCATTTTGTTTAGTGGCAGCAGCGATGTTTTTAGCAGCTGCTATGACTAAAACCGGTTTGGACAAGCGTATTGCCCTTGTTATCTTGTCCAAATTGGGTGCTAAGGCAAATAGGGTAGTAATCGGTGTAATTCTTTGCGGCTTTATTTTAAGCTTTTTTGTTCCAAGTACTACAGCACGTGTAGCTTGTCTTGTGCCAATTGTTTTAGGCATGATTAAAGCTTTTGATGTCCCATTAAAAAGCAGATTTGCCGCTATGTTGATGATTACTGTTGCTCAGGTCGACAGTGTGTGGAATGTCGGCATTAAGACAGCCGCCGCTCAAAATATGGTTGCTGTTAATTTCATTAAGAGTCAATTAGGTGTTGATATTTCGTGGCTGGATTGGTTTATTGCTGCCGCTCCTTTTGCAATTCTGATGTCTTTCTGCTTATATCATTTGATGATGTATCTGTTCCCACCGGAAATAGATGAGATTCCCGGCGGACAGGCTACCGTTAAAAGATTATTGGCTGAGATGGGGCCGCTATCTTGCAATGAGAAAAAACTGCTAGGCATTTCTATCTGCTTACTGGCTTTATGGACCACAGAGCAAAAACTGCATCCTTTTGATACTTCTACAACTACCATGCTGGCCGTATCACTATTAATGCTGCCTAAGATTGGTGTTATGGACTGGAATGAAACGGTGCATAAAATCAATTGGGGTACAGTACTCTTATTCGGTGTTGGTATCTCCTTGGGTTCCGCTTTGTTGTCTACAAAAGCTGCAACCTGGATGGCAAATCAAATAGTTGCCAGCTTTGGCCTTGCTAATTCCTCAACAATTGTTGTCTTAGCGATTATGGCTCTGTTCCTTATCGTCATTCATACAGGTTTTGCCAGTGCAACAGGTTTAGCGGCCGCGATTATTCCGATTATTATTTCTGTGTTGCAAAGTCTTAAAACGCCTGGCGTAAATATTGTTGGTATGACAATGATTCTGCAGTATGTCGTCAGCTTTGGTTTCATTCTGCCGGTTAATGCTCCGCAGAATATGATTGCTTACGGCACTGAAACCTTTGAAGTACGTGACTTTGTTCGTTCCGGTATTCCACTGACCATTATTGGTTTCTCACTCATTATGTTATTGGGTGCAACTTATTGGAAATGGCTGGGTCTGGTTTAAAGATTTTTTAGGACTATATACGAAGAAGGCTCGTCCAAATTGGACGAGCCTTCTTTTCATATTCAACCCTTGTCTTTTTTTCGTACTATCTAAAATTATCGGTTTCCAGGTTAAATATCTTACTTTGCTAAGATATTTTTTGTAATATAATTATTTATTTGTCCAGCCCGGGGTTACAGAACCTTTGAAATGATCAGCAATAAATTTGGCATTTTCTTCAGATTGATATGCTTTGATGAAAGTCTGGACTCTCGGATCATCTTTCATCTTTTCTTTGGTAACAAGAATGTTAACGAATGGTGATTCTGGTGATTCAATAAAGATGGAATCTTTAACCGGGTTCATGTTGGAAGCGATGGCATAGTTGGTATTGATAACGGCAACATCAAGGTCTGAAAGACTGCGAGGAATGATGGCAGCATCAAGTTCTTTGAACTGGAAGTTATGTGGGTTGCTGGTTATATCTTCCAGGGTAGCTCTCACACCGATACCGTCTTTCAAGGTGATCAGTTTTTGAGCAGCTAATAGCAGAAGGGCACGGCCGCCATTAGTCGGATCATTTGGAATGCCGATGGTAGCTCCGTCAGGGATAACTTCACCTTTTTTGATTTTTTGTGAGTAAGCAGCCATTGGGAAGTTTACTGATTTTGCTACTTCTACAAGGTCATATTTACGGTCTTTAACGGTATTGTCAAGATAAGGGCGATGCTGCATGCTGTTCAGATCAAGTTCGCCTTGGAATAAAGCAACATTTGGCTGAATGTAATCGTTAAACTCTACAACTTCAACTTTTAAACCTTGTTTAGCAGCAATTTTTTTGACATTGTCAAGAATTTCAGCATGAGGGCCGGCAGTAACGCCGACTTTCAGAGTTTGTTCCGGCTTCTTTTCAGCGGCTTTCTTGTCGCTGCCACCGCAGCCGGCAACGGCAAACGCTGCCAAAAGCAGGCTTGTAGCAAGAATAGAGATGCCCTTTTTCATAAATAAAACCCCTCCTATAATTTGTTTTTGTTTAATTTTTTAGAGATATAATTACCACAAGATTGAACAATTTGTACTTGGGCAATCAAAACAACAACAGTTGCAATCATAATATCAACGCGGAAACGTTGGTAACCGTAGCGAATTGCGAGGTCGCCGAGACCACCGCCGCCGAGGGCACCGGCCATTGCGGAGTAACCGATCAGACTGATGATGGCGAGCGTGATACCTAATACTATGGAGTGCAGAGCTTCAGGCAGCAGAACTTTATTGATTATCTGTAATGGACTGGCACCCATTGCTTGAGCTGCTTCAATTACACCGTGGTCAATTTCGAGCAGCGAAGACTCGATGATGCGAGCAATGAATGGTGCTGCGGAGATTGTCAGAGGAACAATTGCTGCTGTTGTGCCTATGGAAGAGCCGACAATGATGCGTGTCAACGGAATGATAGCAACCATCAGGATGATGAAAGGTGTAGAACGGGTTGCGTTAACTATCGCACCCAGTACTGCATTAACAGGCGCATTTTCCAGAATATGACCCTTGCGGGTTACAGTGAGGATGACGCCCAGCGGCAGGCCGATCAAGGTTGAGATGATGGTGGAAGCGGCAACCATATAACAGGTTTCACCAAAAGATTTTATTAAAAGATTGATGATTTCAGGAGACATAGCCCATTACCTCCATTCTGAGATTTCTTGCATGCAGATAGGTGAGCGCGTCCTTGATAGAAGTGCGGACACCGGAGATTTCCACCAGCAATGTGCCGTAAGGAGTATCTTTAATGCTGTCGATATTGCCATAAAGGATGTTAACATCGACATCAAACTTTTTGACCAGACTGGAAATCAGCGGATCACCGGCGGAAGAGCCGATGAAGGAAAGACGAAGCAGCAGTTTGCCTCCTTCGATATATTCCTTGCTAAGCGGCACATCTTTCAGAATGGCCGGCAGTTCGACGTTGTTGATGCTCTTGATAAAATCTTTGGTAGTAGGTGTTTTCGGACTTGTGAAGAGTTCGAACATGGTGCCTTCTTCAATGATATCGCCGTTTTCAATTACAGCAACTCGATCGCAGATTTCTTTAACCACCTGCATCTGGTGCGTAATCATGACGATGGTCAGATTCATGCGTTTATTGATATCCTTCAGCAAATCGAGGATAGATTTGGTTGTCTGTGGATCCAGTGCAGAAGTTGCTTCATCGCAGAGCAGAACTTTTGGGGAGCTTGCCAAGGCTCTGGCAATGCCAACACGCTGTTTCTGACCGCCAGACAACTGCGAAGGGTAGTGGTCACGGCGTTCAACCAGACCAACCAGTTCCAGCAGCGGTTCAACTTTTTTACGGATTTCATCTTTAGACAAACCTTGTATCTCTAGCGGAAAGGCAATGTTGTTGTAAACTGTGCGCGAAGCAAGCAAGTTAAAGTGTTGGAAAATCATGCCGATATTTTGACGAGCCTTCCTAAGTTCAGCTTCGCTCATGGCTGTCAAATCCTGCCCATCGACGACTACCTGGCCGCCGGTTGGTACTTCCAGCATATTGATGCAGCGTATTAAAGTACTTTTACCTGCGCCGCTCAGACCGATAACACCGAAAATCTCACCGGCATTGATGGTAAGATTAGTTTTATGCAGGGCATCAATGTCACCGGATTTGCTATGATATGTCTTTTCTACATTATGTAGTTCAATCATGGTATTCCTTCTTTCTTTAAATTCAAGCATTAAAAAAGCCTCTTCTTTCAGAAGAGGCGCGTAAAGTCATTTTAAGTACGGCTTCATCTGTCAGGGGATTCCTGAAGGATTTGGCACCGTTCACGGTTGTGATGGTTGCCGTAGCGTCATTGGGCCATTCCCTCGACTACTCTTGATGAATAAATATGAAGTTATGGGATAATGATACACACATATTTGATTGTTGTCAATAGGAAACAAAAAAATCTTGCAATTTCACATAATAAAGTGTTAAAGTATTAAATGAGAAGTAATAAAAACTAAACTAGTTACTAAGGATGGTGCATTATGAGCATTACGAATAAACTTAAAGACGAGCTGACAGACCAATTATTCAAGGCGATACTTTCTCTGAAGACTGAAGAGGAATGCTATCAGTTTTTTGAAGACGTTTGTACCGTTAGTGAGATAAAAGCCATGGCGCAAAGACTTGAAGTCGCAAGAATGCTTGATGAAGGTTGTATCTATGATGAAATCGTTGAAAAGACAGGTGCCAGTACGGCGACTATTTCGCGTGTCAAACGCTGTCTGGTTTATGGCGCTGATGGTTACCGCAATGTACTGAACTCTTTCAAAAAAGGGGAAGCAAGCAATGACTAAGAAGAAAGTTCTGCAGATTCCTTATGGCACTAAAGATGTGCTGCCAGGTGAGGCACGTGTCAAAAGGGAGATAGAAAACAGTATTATAAATAATTTTATGGCTTGGGGATATGATGAGGTAGAAACGCCTACCTTTGAATATCTTGACACGTTTGTTGATGAAAGTACAGGCCTTTTATCGGATAGTTTCAAATTTTTTGACAGGAATAACCAGGCCTTGGTATTGCGCAGTGATATGACCAAGCCGATTGCCCGCATGGTTTCAACCAGACTGAATGACGGCAGGCAGATCAAGCGGATTTCTTATCTTGCTAATATTTTCCGCTATGAGGAAACGCAGGCTGGCCGTCAGTGTGAATTCAGCCAGGCAGGAGTTGAATTAATGGGTGCTGCTGAGCCTTCTGCTGATGCTGAAGTGCTTGCGCTCGCTATTTCTTCGCTGCGCTTAGCTGGTTTGAGCGATTTCACGGTAAGTCTTGGACACAGTGATTTCATCACCGGTCTGATGGAAGAAGCCGGGCTTAATGAGGATCAGGCTGAAGAATTGAAAAAAAGAGTGCTTCAACATGATTTAGTTGGATTAGAAACACTTTTGGCAACTTTGTCTATGTCCGAAGACTTAAAAAGCATTTTTCAGCGGTTGCTGTTATTGCACGGCGACGAGGCATTGCTTGACGAACTGCAGGAAACTGTTAAAAACGCTAAAAGCAGGCAAGCTCTGCGCAATTTATCGGAAATATACCAATTAGCGAAAGAATATGGCGTGGCAGATGTCATTCGTTTTGACCTGAGTCTGATTCGCAGCCTTGATTATTATACGGGCATGGTCTTTGAAGTTTATACCTTTGATATGGGCTTCCCAATTTGCGGCGGCGGCCGTTACGACAAAATGATGCAGGGTTTTGGCAAGTCTTGTCCGGCAACTGGTTTTGCCGTTGGTATTGACCGTATCATGCTTGTGCTGGCACGCCAACAAAAACTGGAAACCAAAACGGAATGGGATTTCTTCATTGCCTGGAACTATGGCAAATTGGCACAGGCGATTGCAAAAAGCGTGGAGCTGCGCAAAGCTGGCAAAACAGTAAAAGTGGC
>CAYLRW010000023.1:0-3653 GCA_964386405.1 uncultured Acidaminococcales bacterium
ATTATAAAAAGAACTGCGATCGCTGCCAGCGGCTTGGACAACCTCTTTGACTAAAGCAACCTGACCTTCAATCCAAGGATGGTCAGACGGCAATGGTTGAACTGCCAACAAGTCTTCAGGATTTTCAAACTTCTTGCCACGCAGACTGGGATGGCCAAAATAACCATCACTCATGATTTTGACAAAATCAGGATCAAATTCCTGAATATATTTTTTATGACCCTCAATATTTTTAGCAATCAATTCCGGTCTCTCCAAGCCAGCATAACGTTCGTCGCCATCCGGTAAAAAGTGGAACCAGAAGCCTACCGGCACACGATCCACCGGTTCATTATTAAATACCTGCAAAATTCTTTCTCTGTTGGTTGTCATGGCAATTCCTCCATTTTTTATATGTAGTAAGTGTATTCAGGTAACAGACGTTTTAAGAATTGTCTGGTACGTTCTTCCTTGGGTTCTGTAAAAATTTGTCTTGGTGTACCTTCCTCCACTATACTGCCGCCATCCATGAAAATTATCTTATTGGCAACATCCTGAGCAAAACTCATCTCATGGGTTACCACCAGCATCGTAGTACCTTCCTTTGCGATTTTTTTCATAGTAGCAAGCACTTCACCAATAAGCTCAGGATCAAGTGCCGAGGTAGGTTCATCAAAAAAAATGATTTCCGGTGATAAAGCTATTGCCCGGGCAATACCAACTCTTTGCTGTTGACCGCCGGAAAGTTGGCTGGGATAGTAGGCATATTTATCACTTAGCCCGACTTTATCCAGTGCTTCCTTCGCAATAGCTTCTGCTTCCTTTTTGGGAATTTTGCGGCCAATGACCAAGCCTTCCAAAACGTTTTCCAAAGCTGTTTTATTATTAAAAAGATTATAATTTTGAAAAACGAAGGCCGTTTTTTGGCGAATAGCCTTGATCTGTTCTTTAGTAACATTTCGCAGATCCACATCAATATCATCAAACAATACTTCACCTGAATCAGCCTGTTCAAAGAACTCCAGGCAGCGCAGCAGCGTCGTTTTGCCGGAACCACTTGGGCCCAGGATGACCGCAACGTCGCCTTTTTCGATGGAAAAACTAATTCCGCTTAATACTTCCTGATTGCCAAATGCTTTTCTAATCTCTCTAACCTCAAGCATAATAGTCCTTTCCGCAAATCAAGCACTTAGGCACTGATAAGCTTTTAACTTTTTTTCATACTTTTTGAAGCCATATTCAACCAGGCTGCAAATAAGAAGGTAAACCAAAAATATATCAATATAAGCTTCTATGTAGTTATAACCAGGATTCGCGGCAACTTTGGCACGTAAAGTAATTTCCCGTAAGGACAAGGCGTAGCAAAGTGAGGTGTTCTTAATCAGATTGGTAGTAGCATTACACAGATTAGGCAACGCAGTCACCAGCGCTTGTGGAATGATGATACGTCTGTAGGCCGCAAAAGTTGATAAACCCACCGAGTGGGCAGCTTCCAGTTGGCTTTTTTGCACTGTTTTCAGTGCTGACCGAAAAACTTCCGTCAAAATTGCTATCGTATACAGAGAAAAAACCACAAAAGCATACCAGATAGGATTCACATCAAAAATACTCAGGGTGCTATGCGTACTGCGCAGAAAACGTTCCAGCAAAATCGGCATAACATTGTAAATTAAGAATATCTGTATAATCAGGGGCGTTCCTCTGACAAAAGATATATAAATCCTGCACAATTGATCCAGTATTGGCGTGCCGTTTAATCTTATCAGCGAGAAGAAAAAACCTACCGGTATACTGATTAGCAAAGCAACAACTGTGATCAGCAAAGTTATCGGAGCGCCAGACAGCGCAATAAAGAACGCTTCCCACATAAAATGTAAGTCGAGTGTTTGCATCTTCGTTGTACCTTAGACCGTTTTGACAAACGTTCTTCCTTTGCTCAATCTTTGTTCTAACAATTCATTCGCTTTTTCAATAGTGATAGAAATTGACCAATAGATAAAGGACAGTGCCAACAAGGTTTCTAGGGCATGTGCCTCATAATTCATCGCAATCAAAAGATTGGCCTTCCCCATCACATCTATAAGTCCTATCGTGTAAGCAAGCGAACCTTCTTTCAGCAGTGTCAGGATGGAATTGATAATATTTGGCAAAGCGACAACTGCCGCCTGTGGCAAGATAATTCTTCTGAAAGCATCAAACCTTGTTAGGCCTACACTCACTGCTGCCTCATATTGCCCTTTTTCCACTGCCAAATAGGATGATCTGATAATTTCCGACATTACATTGCCGAAGGAAAGCGAAAAAGCTGTCACCACAAAAAACAGCTTACTTAAATCATTCAAGTCGAAAGCAAAAATTGAGGCCAGCGCCGGCAAACCATAGTAAACCAAAAACAGTAAAACTATAGAGGGTGTGCAGCGCATGGCGGTCGTAAAAGCATAAGCGAGCTTGCTAAGAATCGGTCTTTTGCCAAGTTTCCATGCTGCCAGAATAAACCCTAAGATGGTTCCAAAAAACAGGGTGAGGATTAGAACAAGAAAAGTTATATCCAGATAAGGAACCAACTTAGGTATTTGCTCCAATAAATAGACGAAGTCAAATTTTAACACTTTAAGTTCCTCCTCTGCAGGTTCTACCTATTTACCTTAGCCAGCACTTCATATAGATCTCTGCCATAGAATTGTTTGCTGAGCTCGTTGGTCTTCTTTTCCGCCTTCAATTGTTTAATGGCACCGTCATAGGCATCAGCCAATTCCTGCTGCTTCTTGTTAAATAATGGCCAGGTTTTTATGACATCGACTTCATTGTAAACAAGTTTATCGTCCAGGCTGTGATAAGGTCCATCCGCACTGCGCACTTTTTGGTCATACTGGCCTTCAATAATGGCGCCGCCATCAGAGCGACCTTCGCTGACATACTCAATAACATTAACGGTAAAGGCATCACCGGCTTCCAGCTTGACCTTATTATCAGGGTTCTTTTGGTTAAATTCTTCAATAACTGTGTATTGAGCATTATTAGCAGCAATTGGCGCCAAAGTCTTGCCTGCTTTAGCAAAATCAGCAAGTGTTTTAATGTTGGCATCATCTTTACGCAACACAAGTCCAAAACTGCTGAGTCCTAAGAATTCTTTCGGATAAATGTATTTTTTGGCACGAGCTTCGGTGTAGAAAGTGTTTTTAATACCAACATCGTATTTTCCTTGCTCCACGCCCAGCAGCAAATCATCGTCAGTTGTGGGAATAAATTCAAATTCATATTGAGGGAGCAGGCCGTCAACCAATTTCATGATTTCAACATCATGTCCTGCCGGTTTGCCATTTGCATCTGTATAAGTAATTGGTTTGGAATTTTGGGCATATGCAACTTTAACTTTTTTGACATTGGCCTTTTTCTCTGTTTTGTCCGTATCACTGCCGCAGCCAGCTAAAACACCTGCCGCCATAATCCCAATTCCCAAAACCGCTATTATTTTCTTTATTTGCATTGATATTCCTCATTTCTTTAAATTATATTTGTCAGATACTTTTAAAGAGAAAGAGGACATCGCTCACTTTTCCCATTCTTTTGTCTAAAAAAAACTGCTCGTTTTAATTGCTGCTGCATGACTGCCTTCCTCATTTCATATTAATCATATATGAATTATAGATATTGTTGTAACTATACACATTTTC
>CAYLRW010000023.1:3753-23616 GCA_964386405.1 uncultured Acidaminococcales bacterium
GGGCCTGCTGCACATCAGCGACCGGCTGCTTGCAGCCGCATAGTCGCGTGTGGAAGCGGCCAGAGGAGCACTTTACCCATCGCCGATAGTGAGAAGTGCGAGGAACCCTTTGAACCTTGCCCTTATTATCGCCCATCTTACCCCTTGCCTTTCTTAGAGCCCTCTTTTTGCACCGGTTTGCCAAGTTTTATGATTTCATAAAAATAGACCGGCTGGCAAAAAACTGTCAGACGGTCTATTAGCTAAGATATTATATTTTAAAAACTATTCTCTGCATTTACGCTGCATACTGCGCAGCCTGATTAAAAGAAAAGCCGCTGAGAAAAAGATACCAGTTATGAGGCTCTGCCAATAGGAATAAGGTCCATGCCCAAGATAAACATCCAATATATACCCTAGTGGCAAGCAAATACCCCAATAGGCAAAAAGCGAGGCATAAAAAGCAGCCTTGACATCCTTATAACCACGCAAGATTCCCTGTATCGGTGTAGCCGTACCATCAAGCAGTTGGAAAAACGCCGCATAAAAGAGAAATTCTCCGGCGAGCTTAATAATTTTCTGATCCTGGCTGTAAAGCATCGCAACATATTCTCGGCCAAAAGCCAACAAAAGAACAAAGAAAAGGGCCAAGGTCAGATTGGTCATGATGCCGATACGTCCATAATCAGCTGCTTCCTTGTATTCTTTGGCTCCCACTTTGATACCGACAAGAATGGTCAGTGCTAAAGAAAAACTTAAGGGCAGCATATAAAGCAGACTGGTAAAATTAATAGCTGCCTGATGCGCAGCGATGGCAATCGTCCCGAATTTTGCCATAAAGATAGCTACAACGCCAAAAATACTTGTTTCAAAGAAAATCGAAATGCCTATAGGTATACCAATATGTAAATGCTCTCTCATTAACTTGAAGGAAACCTGCCGCCATGTTGAAAAAACATGGTAAGAACGCAAGGCCTCAATTCTATTAATGACAAAAAGAAAGAAGAGGCAAACCAGCCAATAAGACAACGCCGTAGCATAACCGGCACCAATGCCGCCGAGACGCGGAAAGCCGAATTTACCGAATATCAACAGGTAATTAAACACAATATTTAAAGGCAGTATCAATAAAAAGATACGCATGGTCATTGCCGTATAGCCTAAAGTATCAACAAACCCACGCAAAATTGAGCAAGTAAAAATAGGAATAATACCTAAAGACAGCGCCTTCAGAAATTCAGCGGCAATCATTTGCACCTTAGGTTCCAATCCCATGAAGAGCAAGGCATCATCAATAAAAAACCAGACACCGATGATGACGAACGCGCCGATAATAAACGCCAGATAGATGCCCTGCATAACAGCATGCGAAATTTCCTCACGCCGGCCAGCGCCTACATGCTGCGCAACAATCGGCATTAATGCTATTAAAATACCATTTAAACTCGTAAAAAACGGCATCCAGATATTGGCGCCGATAGCAACACCAGCTAAATCAGCGGCCCCAGCCTGCCCTGACATTACTGTATCAAAAAAACTCATACCCATTACGGCCAACTGTGTAACAAAAATCGGCAGCATAACTGACAATATATCACGCAATTTAGACCTGGTATTCTCTGAAATAATCATATTACTCCTTTACTCAACACCTAGTTCTTCCGCCAGATTGGTTAAATACTCCCACCGCTCCATCATTGTTTCCAGCTCTTTTTCAATATTTTGCTGCAAGGCAGTCAGTTCCTGCAATTTAGCAAAATCGCTGCCTGCTTTATTAATTTCCTCTGCTACGACTTGCAGCTCCTTTTCCTTCGCAGTGATTTTCCCCTCGATACTATCATATTCAAGTTTATCCTTGTAGCTCATTTTCTTGGAAGACTTGTTTTCTTTCCTGCTATCCTCTTGTTTCACAACAGGTTTGCTTGCAACAGCTTCTTGTTCACGTTTGGCATCTTCATAGCAAGAGTAATCACCAATAAACTGCCTGATTTTCCCCTTGCCCATAAAAGCAAAAATCTTTTGGGCAAAGCGGTCAAGGAAATAACGATCATGCGATACTGCTACCACTGCGCCTGGAAAGTCGTCAAGATAACTTTCCAAAACGGACAAAGTCGGTATATCAAGATCATTGGTTGGTTCATCAAGGAGCAGAACGTTAGGAGCTCCCATTAAAACACGCAGCAGAAATAAGCGTCTTTTTTCGCCGCCGGACAATTTATTCACTGGTACCCATTGCAATTCCGGTGGAAACAGAAAACGTTCCAGCATCTGCGCAGCTGAAATTTTTGTGCCATCCTTGCTTTCCACGTACTCGCTGACATCTCTGATATACTCCAAGACTCTCATATCACTGTCCGGAAACTCGCTATGCTGTGAAAATAAGCCTATCTTTACTGTCTGTCCGACCTTTACCGTTCCTCTGTCCGGAGTAATGCGGCCGGCAATAATTTCTATCAGCGTTGTTTTGCCGCTGCCATTAGGCCCAACAATACCAACCCTGTCATTGCGCAAAAGTGTATAGGAAAAATCGTCAATATAGGTAGTGCCAGCATAATCCAAGCCCACACCGTCACATTCAATAACAGTTCTGCCCAGACGCGTACCGGCGGAAGAAATCTCCAGATTTTCTTCTTTCTTAATATTCTTTGCTTCATCTTCGATTTCCGCAAAACGGTCAACCCTGAATTTTTGTTTCGTGCGCCTTGCCTCCGCACCACGCTTTATCCAAGCTAGTTCCTTCCGGTAAATATTGTTCAGTTTTTTAGCCGTAGAAGCTTCTTCTATTCTGCGTTCTGCTCTTTTCTCCAAAAATAAACTGTAGTTACCAGTATAAAGATAACCTGTGCCGTTATCAATTTCCAACGTGCGGTTAATGACTCGGTCAAAAAAGTAGCGGTCATGTGTGACCATCATCAGCGCGCCTTTGCGCTGCTTCAGGTACTGTTCGAGCCAAGCTACCGTTTCATTGTCCATATGATTGGTCGGCTCATCCAGTATCAATAGATCGGACGGGCGCACCAGCACCCCTGCAAGTGCCACTCTTTTCTGCTGTCCGCCGGAAAGTTGTTCAATCGGCTGTGAGAAGTCTGTAATACCCATTTGGGTCAGAACACTCTTGGCTTCACTCTCCAGCTGCCAGGCATAGGCAGCATCCATTTGTTGTTGGGCGGACAGGAAGACTGCCTGAGCAGTTTGATCATCAGGTTTTTCAGCTATGTTCTTCAATGCTGCTTCATAAGTGCGAATAACTCGCATGAGCTGCGATTCGCCGCAGAAAACCTGTTCTAAAACAGTTGCTCCGCTGATAATTTCCGGATTTTGCGGCAAATATTCAATAACTGTGCCATTACTGATTGTAATGGTCGCACCTGTCCCCGCTTCATTTTTCGCAATATCACGAAGCAAAGTTGATTTACCGCAGCCGTTGACGCCAATAACACCTATTTTGTCGCCTGTATCAACACTGAAACTAATATCCTTAAACAAAACTCTCTCACCATAAGTATGTGTGAGCTTTTCAACTGTAATAACCATTGTGCATTCTTTCCTTTCAGTACTCACAACATTATAACACAAAACAACTTATCCTTGAGTCTCAAGAGCCTGCTTGCTTTATATCTCAATTATGATAAAACAAAAACCGACGTAACCCATAGCTACGTCGGTTTAACTACTTATCCGTTTTAATTTGGTAATTTTCACCATCAGTGATAACTCTTACATTGCCATTATCAGCGGTATTATAATACTTTGCTCCGACCTTAGACAACCGTTTCAAAGTTGCCTGATGCGGGAAACCATATTCATTTTCCTTGCTGTAACTGGCGATAGCCACTTCTGGTTTCACAGCTTCCAGCCAGGCATCAGTGTTAGAATATTTGCTTGTATGATGTGCTACTTTCAGTACCTGCGAACGAACCTTATCCTTGGCAAAAGCCTGCAGGATTCTTGTTTCAGTTTCGCTCGTAGCGTCAGCCGCCAGCATCATTGTAAAATTCTTATAAACCAATCTCATCACAATACTGTTGGCATTCAGATCAGACCTGGTATCTTTTAGCAAAGGTTCCTGAGGGCCAAGCACTTCCAACACGGCACCGTCACTGCCAATTTCGATCCTGTCAGAAGCCCGCAAGAGTGCAAAAGGTATCTTCTTTTCTTTCGCGGTTTTTAAATACTTCTGATACATTTTGGATGTCGTTACTTGTCCCGAATCGTAAATCTTGCCAACTTCAAAATTTTTGAGCACAGCATTCATGCCGCCGATATGATCAGCATGAGGATGCGTCGCTACCAAAATATCTACTTTCTTCACACCAAGTTTTTTGAGCTCAGCTACCAGACTCTCGGCATTATCACTAAGTCCTGCATCGACCAGAATATTTTTGCCTTCAGTCTGAAGTAAAATGGCATCCGCTTGCCCAACGTCAAGCACCGTCACAACCATTTTTTCCTGTGCAACTGGTTTACCTTGCGCCTTATTATCAGCTTTGCTTCCGCAGCCCACAAGCAGCAGGCAAAGGCAAATACTAGCCACTAGTAATAAAGTTTTCTTCATCCTTTACCCCTCTTGTACATCAACACATTCTGAAAATACTTAAATAACTTCTACAGTCAGATTCGAGTTTTCAGCAGCAGCTTCGTCGAAAACCGTTAAAAGTCTCTCGCCATATTCGCCCAGATGTTCGTCATCAGCTACTTCCTGTTGCAAGACAATAGTCATCGGTTCCTCAATATCTGTCAGAAAGTCATAAATTTCGTCCAGGGTCTGACCGCAATCCGCAGGTAAGGATAACGCATCCTGCAGGTACAGATGCAATTGTTCCGGCAAAGTAAAATCTGCAATTTCCAAAATAATCTTCTTCATTTTTATCCCCCCTTGGCAATTTCGCTATAAATTAATCTGTGTCGATATCCGTCCCACATCAACACCAACTGAAGAATAAACTTCTTGCAGTTGACTTCGAGTCACTATTATACTCACACCAAAAACAAAAATCAATAGTTTTCTCCAACCTTTTTTTAGCTTTTTTTGTGGTCTCACCAAAATCATTTTTTGTCTTTAAAAAAGTTGTTTTCTGTCACAAATACTGTATTCCGGGACAAAGTCACTGTTCAACTGTCTTTTTCAAAGATACAAAGCGTATGAAGATTGCATAAACTGCTATAACAAGAAAAGTGATAGCAAAAATATTCATCAATACCATATAACTGCCTGTATTCTCCCTGACAAAAGAAGTTAAAAGCGGTCCGGTAATACCAGCCATGGCCCAGGCAGATAAAATTCTGCCATGAATCGCCGCCAGTTCTTTGGTACCAAAAACATCAGAAAGGAACGCAGGCATGGTAGCAAAACCACCGCCGTAGCAGGAAATAATAATATAAAATAATACAGGAAACCAGATAGGGCTCGCTGTCTGTGTCAATAGATAAAAGGCCACTGCCTGAATGAGGAAAAAAGCAATAAAGGTATTAGACCTGCCTAGATAATCGGAAGCTGCAGACCAGCCTAAACGTCCAAGTCCGTTAATAATGCCGATGATACCGACAACGACTGCCGCACTCATAGCAGACATACCTGCAATTTCCTGCATCATTGGACTTGCTACCGACAGCAGACTGATACCGCAGGTAATATTTATATATAGATAAAGCCAAAGCACATAAAACATCTTCATGTGCATCGCGTCTTTCAGTGAGATATGCTTGCCAAGGAATCTGGCTTTAACTTGCGTTGCTGCTTTAGACTCCTTTGGCGGTTCCAGATATAAGGCAGAGGGCAGCATGATAACAAAATAAAGGCAGCCCAAGGTAAAAAAGCAGTATATAAGCCCGACCTGTTCAATCAAAAATTGAATGATTGGGCTGGCAAACCAAGCGCCAAAGCCAAAACCCATAATAGCAAGTCCTGTCGCAAACCCGCGTTTTTCCGGGAACCATTTAATTAAAGTTGAAACTGGTGTAATATAGCCAATACCAAGACCTATACCGCCTATAATACTATAAAACAAATATAAAAGAGGCAAGCTATTCAACGAAACTGCCAAGCCTGAGCCTAACATCCCAGTTGAAAAAAATATGGCGGAAACAATGCCTGATTTCCGCGGCCCATATTTTTCAACATACTTGCCGAGAAATGCGGCTGACATACCCAAAAAGAATATTGCCAGACTGAAGGCCCACTGCACATCACGCAAGCTTACCCCCATATATTGCATAACAGGCTTGGTAAATACACTCCAGGCATAGACACTGCCAATAGAAATATGAATACCTACTGCCGAAAGTGCAATAAAGTTTCTGTTTTTGTTACGCCAATCTGTAGAAAAAGACATTAATTTTCCCCATTCCCTTAGTTTGATATTAGTGGTTAAAAAACAGGCGAACTCTACAGCTCACCTGTCAAAATTCGTAAATCAGCCGTCGAGTACCAACTCTGCCAACGTCAATGGCTGCAAATATTTGCCATTTTTATATGCACGCATATTACCGGCGGAAATTTCATCAATCAAAGCTATCGTTTTTTCCTTACCGATCCGGCCAAATTCAAATTTAATATCATAAAGTTCTATCCCCTTTTTTTGGAGTTCTTCCCTTACAATATAAGCAATTTGTTTAGCCAGGTCTTTCAATGTTTCATACTCAGCTTCTGTCAAAATCTCAAGCGCTGCCAATGACTCTTTAGTAATAGGCGGATCTCCGCGTAGATCGTCTTTCAGTGTAACCTCTACCAAAGCCGGTAACGCCTGCCCTTCCTCTCTACAGTAAGCTCCATAGCGTTGATAAAAACTGCCAACGGCGCGAAAACGACAGATTACTTCCAAGCCTTTGCCAAAAACTTGCGCTGGTTGGACTTTCATAGCTACCTTTTCCAAATCAGCATCAAGATAATGATTTGGAATACCTTTTGCATTAATGATATCAAAAAAATGCTTGGTAAGTTTCAGCCCCGCCAGACCGGCACCGGCAATAGTCAGACCGATCGTATTAGAACCCGGATCAAATACCCCCGCTTTGCCTGTGCATGCATCCTTGAACTGTAAGAGGTAGTTGCCGTCGGCCAGTTTATATAGATCTTTAGTTTTGCCTGTATAAACTAATTCCATCAAAAACGCCCTCCCATTAGTATACATAATTTCTTTTTGTTCTATACTTATTCCTTTTTATTATATAATAGTGCTATAATACTAGCAATTCTTTTGTTCAATTTCATAATTAATTAACTTGCTATTTAGGACAAGCTAAACGATAATAGTTTGTGACAAAACTTAGTGAAGGTGTGACCAAATGTCGAATTCCAAATATTTCCATATGTTCAAAGTTTTTTTCAAGATTGGTCTTTTTACCATCGGTGGCGGCTTAGCCATGATTCCGGTTATCAGGGATGAGTTTGTCGAAAGGCAGCACTGGATTAACGATGAAGATATAACTGATGTGCTTGCCATCTCTCAATCCATGCCTGGTGTTATCGCCATTAATGCTTCTACTTTTCTTGGCTACCGTCTTGGCGGCATACGCGGAGCATTAGTATCAACACTTGGCGTTGTCCTCCCATCCTTTATCATTATTTTACTAATTGCTGCGTTGTTTACTGACGAAGTTGGCAGCAATAAGTATGTAAATAGCTTTTTCAGCGGTGTTAATGCTGCTTTGGCTGCGCTTCTGCTGGCAGCTTCCATAGAACTTGGCAAAAAATCAATCAAAGACTATATTGGCTGTGTAATTGCAGCCCTCTCAGCTCTGGCTGTTGCTGTCCTAGATCTTGATATTTCCTTAGTAGTCATGCTCTCAGGTCTGACTGGCTTCCTTTACTACAGAGGCAAAGGAGCGGATAGTTTATGATTATTTACTGGCAATTATTCTCAGTTTTTTTCAAAATTGGTCTGTTTTCTTTTGGCGGTGGCTTAGCTATGATTGCCTTTATCCAACAGGAAATAATCAGCCGTAATTGGCTCACCCCCGCTGAATTTTCTCAGGTTGTCACCATCTCACAGATGACTCCTGGCCCTGTTGCAGTCAATGCCGCCACTTTCGTCGGTGCCCGCGTCTGTGACAGCAGCCCTCTGGCTTCTTTCTTTGGCTCGCTGGTAGCAACTCTAGGTGTCAGCCTGCCTTCCTTCATCCTCATCCTGCTGGTTGCTGGTTCTCTCAAAAAATTCAGTTCCTCACAGGCAGTAAAATCAATTTTGCACGGAATCAGACCAGCAGTCATCGGTTTTTTGCTGGCAGCGGTTTTAGTTTTTCTTAAATTGACACTTTTTCCGCTTTTGCCAGATTCAATGCCCGGCCGCTTTCATCCTGCCGGTCTTTTACTTGTCTGCCTGTTATTTTACCTGCATTATTATCGCAAAATATCGCCAATACCTTTAATACTACTAGCTGGCGTACTCGGCTTTTTCTTCTATTAATTTAACTCATGTCTTATGCGAAAATACCCCAAAGCCAATCATAAAAATGGCTTTGGGGTATTTTGTCTGTCTTTACTTATCTGTCTGACAATACTCAGCTGCTACCCAGCCAGTACTGCCATTGCTTCTTTTCACATGACACCAATCACGGTCATTGGCATTCAGTCTTTCGGTAATCTCAACATTTTCGTTTTTAGCTAACAAATCCAAGATGTCCGAATTAAGATTAGGTTCGCTGCGCAAGCGCACGTCTTCACCTACAATAATTCCTTTTTCAATACTATCGCTAGCCGATTTTCCAACAGTTTTCTTACAAAATTGCGTTGCAGCCCAACCAATATCGTTATTTTTCCTTACTACATAAGTCCAGGATAGTCCATCAACCATTTGTTGTTTGCCTAAGCGAACCTGCTCATTTTCTTGCAGAACATCAAGAATTTTACTATTCAAACCTGGTTGTTGCCGTAATCTTACGTCTGTTCCGGCAATAATTCCTGCGTCCAGTTGTTCCTGTCCAACAACGGTTGGTGTCTCCATAGCCCGAGTTTCATCCGCAGCCGTCAGATCAACTTCAATTTCTCCCAGAGCCTGGTCGGCAAGTGCGCCCGCATGATAAACCGCAATAACATTGTCATCGGTGTCAATATAATAATTATCCGGATATAGCAGGGTTTTGTCCTTTTCGAGCTTATAGACATATTTTAAACCGTCCTGAGCCCTGTTGAGTACGGCTTCCTTATTATAAAAATTGCTTAAGTCCAGGTTCTTACCCGTTGTAAGATTATAGTTCAAGCCATAAGTAGTAACTGTTTTCTTTTTAGCTAGTGTATTGTTTTCTATTTTCAGCGTCATGCTTAAAGTGTTATTAGCATTTTTATAGACGTAATATCGCAGTTTGCCTTTATTGCCAGAGTCTTCTACGCCTGTATAAAATTGCTGTACATATCTGTCGATATCTGCATTAATCAAATCCTGAGCTGTTTCATTTTCCAAGCCGTAAACCATCGGATATTCGGCATCAAACAACTCCTCATTCCTTGTCACGGTGCGAATATTCGCACTCCCCATGTCTTCTGCTGCAACAGGATAAACGCCTGTAACAGATATAAAATAGATTAATAAACAAGTAAAAACCACACCACGAAATATCTGCCTGCAAAAAGTCATTATTCTTCTGACCTCCATATAATAAACGCTATTGTGTACGACTATCTATTTTGCTTATTGTTCCTTAATACGGCTATAAACAAAACGTCTGTCGCGCCTTACTTTAAAAATTCTAAAAAGACCGGAAACCAGCAGAATACCGAGAGAAATAGCTCCTGCTTCCATAGAAGCCTTAATGAGCTTTTCAATGCCGATAGAATAGGCATTCATTATCATATAGTACATGCCTTGGTAAATAGGTAATCCCGGCACTAAAGGCACTATACCGGGAATAGCAAAAATTGTAACCGGCTGCTTATAAATGCGCGCAAAAAGCTCGCTCATGAGCGAGAGCACAACTGTACCGCAGAAAATACTCAAAGGTGAGCTGTAGTTTAAATAATCACGCATCAAAAGATAAACGGCCCAGCCTGCGGCACCTATTAACCCTGCTGGGATTAAAGTTTTTTTAGGTGCATTAAAGAGCACTGCAAAAGCCGTTGTTGCTATGTAAGAAAAGCAAATAGAAATCAACACCGAAACTTACCTCCTAAGCCAGCCAGATACGAAGAACTACGGCAATCCCGACAGCCAGTGACGCCGCAAACAAAAACGCTTCGGCAATACGCGAGTTGCCAGACAAAAGATCTCCCGCCATAAAATCTCTAAGACCATTGGTAAAAGATACACCCGGTAAAAAAGGCATAATACCGCCAACAATTATCTTTTCCTGCGTGCAGTCGCTGTTCAGCTGGCAGCAGGTCAAGGCTATAAAGGCTATAATCATCCCTGCCAAAGCGTTTTCCCAAAAAGAGGTAATACGTAAAACAGCTAACTGTTTAACAGCCAGCATTGCTGCAAAGCCAGTAAGAAAGGCTGCGCCAAAATCCGCGAAATTACCTCCGAGCATCACTGCAAAGCAAGCGGAAGCAATACCAGATGCAAAACTGGTAACATATTTGGAAGGAGCCGGCCGTTTCCGCAGCTCTTCCAGAAACAGCTTTGTCTCTGGATACCCAAGTGTCCAATTGCCAAAACCGTAAGACATATCGCTAACCGCACTGATCAGGCTAAGATTGGTAGTACGTGCGGATACACGCGTCATGCAAGTAAAGCCATGAGCTTTTTCGTCACCGATGATGATAACCGTAGGTGTCACAAAAACCTTTACATAACCCATCTTACGCCAGGCGCAAAGACGAATAATAGTATCTTCTACGCGATAAGTTTCCGCACCGCTGGTTAACAGTATCTTGCCAGCAGTTAAAGCAATATTTAGTACTTCTTCCTGACTCATCGTCATAACTTTTTCCGTCGTCATTTTATCTCCTGTCAGGACTCTGCAAATAACTGGGCAACAGCTTCTTTAAAGCGCGTCGCACCGCCCATCGAAGGATGCGGTACGGCTGCACATTCAACGCCATAAGCGCTTAGAGTGTTGGCTGCTTTTTGCCCTATTGCAATAATTTCCATATTTGGGATCAGCCGGAGCAGCATTTTAGCATAAATGATACCTGCATCCAGTTCCTCTTTACCTGGGGTTCTGTTAGTCAACAGACCTTCCTTTTTGTAAGGATGAAAAGGAAAGATATTCCACAAAATTACTTCCGTTGCCGATAATTTATGCCTTGTTAAAGTATTCCACATTACGGTGGCAGTTGGTTCATTAAAGCCTTCTTCCTGTTGCTTTCTATTCAGTTCGAGACTCTCAGGATTGCTTGTACGCCTATATTGCCAATCACCGAGCACACACTGCGGCGCTACCGAAGCATGATTACCCAGCAGAATGCGTTCTGAAGTCATCGCAATGCCGGAAAAATGTCCTCCCTGATACCCGAGGCCCTCCGCAATAAAAAGATAGCGGGCATTGCGTCTTAATTCAAGATACCTTTTCAAATTGGCGGCACGTATCACCGGTGCCAGGGGGCTTATGTCGTGTAATTCATCATAATCAGCCCATGGATTAAAAACGAGTGGTCCCTTATATTTTTGAAGTTCCTGTAAAAAATTTTCTATCAACATAAAACCTCCACAAAAGATACATTATAATTTATTCGACCAGAAATAAAAAAAGCCTGCCGCGAAAAAGCGGCAGGCTCAAAAAACATCTTTTTCCGAACAATAAGTTTACAGAAGAATCATCATACCAGCAATCAGAGCAAGGGTAACACCCAAAGCATTACGTTTTGCAACTTCAATTGGGTTACAACCTGCTATACCGGCACAGATAATAGTAGCACCAGCTATTGGAGACATTGTACGGCCCAGCGTACCGCCTAGAGCCGCAATGGAACCCATATCTACTATACTGATACCAAACTGCTCTGCATGCGGAGTAATTGATTCGTTAAAAGCAACTGTTGCAGCATCGCCGCTGCCAGTAATCATGCCAAGAATAAAAGGACCAAAAGCGGCAGCAATTTTGATAATCCCTTCGGAGCTGACCATTGCTTTCAGGAAAGCTGCTACCAGGCCCATAGCCTTCATACCGCTGACAAAAACGCCGACGGAAATGATGATACTGAGAATTTCACCGTAACCATTACCCATACCGTTGAAGAACGCTTTTGTTACTTCAGTAGGATTGCTTCTGGTTATCACTAATGCAACTATGGCACCAATAACCATAGCGTTAGGAACATCCATCTTGAAAGCCGGCACTTTGCCGGTAGCACCCAAAACCAAAATAATGACCGGCAGAATAGGCATCAACGCATAGATAAAATTACTTTTAAAGTTTTCATCCAAATCAACGCTGCCTTCAGCTTCATGGCCTTTATTTTCTTTTAAAATATAAGCCAGTACAGTTACGCTGGTGGCAGTAATCACAACAGCTACCACATCTGCCAGCATATGATTTTGGATAACATCAACTATCTGCACATTGGCAAGTTTGGCAATAACACCATTATGCATTAAACCAGGGCTCAGCATACTGCCGAAAGTTCCTGATTTCACAGCCGCCGCCGCCATTGCCGGATGAATTCCCGCCGACATAAGAATCGGAATAAAAATCGCGCCAACAGCAGCAGAACAACCTGCCGCACTAGGCAAAGCAATATTAATAATAAAGGTCATAATAGTGGTGCCAGGAATCAAGAGTGGTCTGACTCTTTTCAAAACACCTGCCAAAAGGCAAACGAGATGTTTGTCGCAGGTTGTATATTTCATTACCAAAGCGAAACCCATTACAGAGCAGACAGAAGTAATTAACCCACCAGAAACCATTTCTTTGGCGAAGGCATCAAGCGCTGTCATTGGTTTACCTGCCAATGCAGCCATCAGAATACCTGCTCCAATTAAAACAAGTCTCGAATCATAGCGTTTGAGCATCAAATAAATAGAAGCGATGATTATCAGACATCCGAGCGCTATCATCATAAATAAAACCCCCCTATATAAAATACGAACTATAGCACAAGGTATTTTAACATTATTCGGTTCTTGCAGGCTACCTTTTTTGCGCAAGTATATTGTATACAAGGTTTAATTATTAGCACTTTTGCATATATATATGCAAAAGTGCTATACATTTGTAATATTCTACGCTTCACTAACCGCCATCAGTTCTTCCCATTTCAGCATCAGCTGATCAACATTTTTCTTCATTTGTTCATATTCTGCAGCAAGTCTGGCACTATTTTCCAAATCTGCGTGGTTAGCTGGATCAGCAAGCTGCTTCTCGAGTACTTTCATCATTGCTTCCTGTTCGCGGATATTAAGTTCTACTTTCGCTAGTAATTTCTCCAAATCTTGTTCACTATATCTGCGCTGTTTTTCCTCTTGTTTGGTTTTTACTGGCTTATTTTCTTTTTCGACCGCTTTATTTTCTTTTTTAGCTCCTGTGTCCGCTGCGACTGCTGCAGCAGTACGCTTTGCCTTTTCTTCAAGATAAAAAGAATAGTTTCCCTTATAATCATTAACCAGTTGATTATCTATTTCCCAGATACGGCTGGCAACTTCATTAATAAAATAGCGGTCATGGCTGACAACCAGCACTGTACCGTCATAAGCTTCCAACGCAGCCTCCACTGCTTCCCTGGCTGCAATATCCAAATGATTCGTCGGTTCATCAAGAATTAACAGGTTGGCACCATCGAGTACAAGTTTCAGCAAAACCAAACGTGCCTTCTGACCGCCAGAAAGCGTGCCTATTTCCTTAAAAACATCATCCCCATGAAACAGCATACCGCCGAGCAGTGAACGGGTATGTTCCGTTGTATAACCGTATTCGGTCAAAAAATTATCCAGCAGCGTCTGGTTGGGATCGAGTCGTTCATAACTTTGCGAAAAATAACCAATCTTTACCCGATTGCCAATTTTGGCTTTACCCGCGAGCGGTGCTAACTCTCCTAAAATAGTCTTAAGAAGCGTAGTTTTACCGGCACCGTTAGGTCCAAGCAGTGCGGCCTTCTCGCCTCTGCGTAATACAAGTTCAATCTTTTTGAGCAAAACATTTTCACCATAGCCTACAGACAGATCCTCAAGAATAAGCACTCTTTCCGCTGATTCTGGCGCAGGCGGCAATTTTAATTCGAATTCTTCAATACGTTCAGGCCCATCAATCCGCTCCAGCCTATTCAATTGTGATTGACGTCCACGCGCCATCTTGCTCTTGATGCCGGCTTTGAAACGTCGTATATAAGCTTCAGTGCGTGCTATATATTCTTGCTGGGCCTCATATGCGGCCTCCAGGCTTACCATCTGAATTTCCTTTTGTGCCAGATACTGGTCATAATTGCCTTTAAAATTCTGTAAGCGGCCGCCTTCCATTTCCAGGATTCTGCCAACAACGTTATTAAGGAAAAAGCGGTCATGACTGACAATCAAGACGCCGCCTTTAAAATTGCGCAAATAACCTTCCAGCCATTCCGTCATTCTGATATCAAGATGATTTGTAGGTTCGTCCAGAATCAAAAGATCCGGTTCTTTGACAAGAGCCGCTGCCAATAAAATTCTGGTTTTCTGTCCACCTGAAAAGTTCTCAGCCGGTTTATCCCATTCATTTTCCGGGAAGCCTAAACCATGCAGAACTATCTTGATTCTGTTCTCATAATTATAACCGTCAGCATGTTCGTAGATATTCGAAACTCTTGCATACTCTGCCAGCAGAGAATCAAGTTCAGCACCCTTTGCCGAGGCAACCTGTTTTTCCAGCTCTGCCATTTTTTGCCGTAATTCAAGGATATCTTTGCCTGCGTTTACCAAAAATTGCCAAAGGGTACCTTCGCCGATACCTTGAAAACCTTGTTCGACATAACCAATCCTGAGACCTGGTTCAAACTTGATCACACCGCTGTCAACAGTCTCCGGTGCCAATAAACACCTGAGCAAAGTAGTTTTGCCGCCGCCATTAACACCGACCAGACCGACCTTTTCGCCGCGGTCAAGCAGAAAACTCACTTCTTTAAAAATTTCATGAATACCAAAACTTTTTGCTATATTTTCAACAACTAGCTGCATATAAAATCAATCCCTTATTTTCTTTACCTATATTTACCACTAAACATATATTAAGGCTGCCAGAAAAGGTTTCCGCCTTTCCGGGCAGCCCGCCGTCTGCTTTACTACTCTTCGTATCCCTGCGGATGTTCTTTATGCCATTGCCATGCGGAGGCAATAACTTCCTCAATAGCGCTGTGCATAGGCTTCCACCCAAGTTCTTCGCCAATTTTTCTGGAAGAAGCAATCAGGACAGCCGGGTCACCCGGTCTTCTTTTTTCTTCCGACACTGCAAAATCGACTTTAGTGACTTTTTTGGCGGTTTCAATGATTTCTCTGACACTGAAACCTTTTTCCGAACCGAGATTATATATCTTGCTTGAGCCGCCATTAAGCAAATGTTTAAGCGCCAATACATGGGCAACAGCAAGGTCGGCAACATGAATATAATCGCGGACACAGGTACCGTCAGGTGTCTGATAGTCGGTGCCGAAAATAGACACACTATTTCTGATTTTCAAAGCAGTCTTCAAAACTATCGGGATCAAATGAGTTTCCGGGCGGTGATCCTCACCTATTTTACCAGATGTGGAAGCACCAGCCGCATTGAAATACCTGAGAGCAACATAACGCAAGTCATATGCCATATCATAATCAGCCAGCATTGTTTCTATCATCAGCTTGGTTCTGCCATAGACATTAGTCGGGCAGACGGTGAATTCTTCCTCTATCGGCCACTTCTCCGGTTCTCCGTAAACAGCAGCGGTGGAAGAAAACACAATGCTATCAACGCCTGCTTTGCGCATAGCGTCAAGCAGACTGAGAGTACCGGCAACATTATTGTAATAATAACGGCCTGGATTCTCCATGGATTCACCGACAAGGCTGCTCGCAGCAAAATGCATGACAGCATCAATCTCATATTCACCCATGATATGTTCCAGAAAATCCAAATCGTGAATATCGCCATTGATCAACAGGACATCCTCCGGTACAGCATCAGCATGTCCCGTAGAAAGATTATCATAAACAATCGGTACAAAACCACTATTTTTTAACTCTTCAACTACATGAGAACCAATATAACCGGCTCCACCTGTTACTAGTACATTCATTTTTTTATGCCTCCTCAGGCTTCTTCGCCGCCAATAAGTTCCAATAATTCCTGCGTTTTTTCTGCCAAAAGTTTTTTATCAGCACGAGTTTCGACATTCAGCCGCACAACCGGTTCCGTATTGGAAATACGCACATTGAAACGCCATTTATCATAGTCTACGGTCAAGCCATCCAAATGATCTGCCTTACCACTTGCTGCATACTTACTTTCAACTCTTGCTAGTACGGCTGCAGAATCTTCAACTTTGCGGTTGATTTCACCGCTGCAGGGGAACATTTCCATCCGTTCTTCGACCAACGACGATAAGGTTCTACCGGTAACACAGAGATGTTCGGCAACCAGTAACCAAGGTATCATACCGCTGTCGCAATAGGAGAAATCACGGAAGTAATGATGGGCAGACATCTCACCACCATAAATCATGCCATTAGCACGCATGCACTCTTTCATGAAAGCGTGACCACTGCGGCATCTGACTGCTTCTCCACCCAAGCGTTCGACAATTTCCAAGGTATTCCAGGTCAGACGTGGGTCATACATGATTTTTTCACCAGGATATTTTTTCAGGAAAATTTCTGCTAAAAGCCCGACTATATAATAACCCTCAATAAATTCAGCTTTTTCATCAAACAGGAAACAACGATCAAAATCACCGTCCCAGGCAATACCAAGGTCAGCTTTATTTTCGCGCACAGCTTTGGCTGTTACTTCTCTATTTCTGACAAGCAAAGGATTTGGCACACCGTTAGGGAAAGTACCATCTGGTGCTGCGTTAATTTTTGCAAAATTAAAAGGCAGATATTTTTCCAGTCGGCTTAAGGCAATATCTGCACCGCCATTGCCGGGATTAGCCACAATCTGCAGCGGTTTCAGAGTATTCAAATCAATATAGCTCAGCAGATGTTCAATATAGGATGGCATGATGTCTACTTTGCTCACCGTTCCGGCCTGCTTGTCAAGATAAATGCCACGTGGTAAATCAGATTTAACCACCAAATCTGCTATATCCATCAACCCAGTCTCTGAAGAAACTGGCCGTGCCCCTCTGCGTACCAATTTCATACCATTATAATCAGCAGGATTATGACTGGCGGTTACCATGATACCACCGTCTGCATTCAAATTGGCTGTCGCAAAATAAACCATTTCAGTACCGCACTCGCCAATATTGATTACATTTGCACCACCGTGACAAAGACCTTCTGACAAAGCTTCCAAAAGACTTTCGCCTGTAGTTCTTATGTCTCGCCCGACGACGACCTCCCGTGCTCCGTACATGACCGCAAAAATTCTTCCTACCAGATAGGCCATCTCTTCGTTGACCTCTGATGGAACTATGCCCCTGATATCATAAGCTTTGAATGCATTCTTGTTCAACATTAAGCAAATCTCCTTATTCAGCTTCCGATTTTTGTGCAAGACTGTCGTATTACTTTCTACTTTATAATACAAAAATCCTGCTAACTTAGCAGGATTTTCCTCTAACCTTTATTTGATTCGCAAAGGCGGCTTGCTTAGTGTCTATTGATAAGTTATATTTTGTAACCTGACCTAGCCAGAAATCTTTCGGCAGCCGGTCCCAGATACCATCTTATAACTGTGAAAAATGGTCTGTAGGCACCGTCTTTATCTGGCGTTAACAGGCCTTCGGCAAGCAGCTCCAGGCACTCTTCAAATTCCAATCCTTGACGCAGGCCATTTTCAATTTCTTCCTGTAAGACATTAATTACCACCAAACGCATGCGTCTAAGGCGGCGTGCATTCAAATTAAGTTCCCTGATAGTGTTATTAGCCTTTTTGGCTAGCTTTTCAGGACAAGTTGTTGTATCTACCATCATCCTGCCGTTGTGCTCAACATAACTAAAAAGTCTGGTTGCGGCAGGTATATACAAAGGGTTGAGAATAATGTGCGATAAGTCCCTGCCGCCCTTTGGTATATCGCAGCTCCTGTCGTTTTTACGAGAAGAGTAACGCCAGTCGGCATTTGGTACATCTTTCTGACTGCCGCCATGACAGACACCTAACATATTTTCCCAATTCAGATGCCAATTTTTACTTTTATTGTCTGTTTCACTTTTGGGGTGGAAGTGCTCAACGCGAAAGTCATCAATATCATCTTCACTTTCCGCAAATTTGATGCTGATTTCACAATAAGCGCATAAGCCATGCTGATCTTTGTATATCTGCTTTTTGACTTCCTTGTAGCCACGCCTGGAACGGCGCCTGAAATGTTCCCAAGTTTCCTTTGGAAAGGCTGCAGCAAACAATTTCAGCTGTTTCGGCACTATTTTTGATTTAAAAATCTTTTTCATTTTTTAGTCCGCCGGTACGCACGCATTTTAATATCCATATCCGCTTTGATCAGTGCAGGTTCACGATTCTTGCCCCAATCATCAAGTTTTTTGCGCAAGGCAACTGCTTCATCGGAATCCCATTGATCATCGCTCACAAGTTCCAAATAACGCATCAAAGTTTTAACAATCGGCAAAGCCTGCGGTCTGGTATCGACATTTTGGATTTCCTTTAACAGTTGATAGCTCTCTGCACCAAGCGAAAACTCTGGACTATAAATTTCCACCTGACCATCATCCCAGCGCAATGCCCTTATTGATCTTGCCGGCACCGTCGTCAAAACCTGGGGGCTATGAGTTGTAATAATAAACTGCACCAAAGGAAATGCCTTCTGCAAATCTGCTACCACTGTTTGCTGCCAAGAAGGATGCAAATGCATATCTACCTCATCAATCAGCACTATACCAGGAGTTTTAGTCGCTGCTTCTTCACCAAGATCTGGATTCAAACGGGCCATACGATAAGCAATATCAGCAACCATACTTATAACGCTGCGGATGCCATCGCTAAGAGCACTAACCGGCAAGGTACCTATATGCTCATGCGTAACAACGAGGCTTTGTAACGAAACACTATAGTCTATATCTTTCCACCCCATACTGCTTAAAGAAATACCGATAGCTCTGCTGACAGCTCTCAGTACCTCCCTGTATGGGTTCTTCTCATCGGAATTTCTTTCCTTCAAATAACAGTCAAATTCCATCGCACTCAAAGCCGCATACTGAAACCAATGACCAAAAGTTTGATAGGTATTGCTCGGCTCCATGGCATCATAATACCCGCTGTCACGTTCCAAGTTCAATTTCTTGCGATTGCCGGCCAGAATTTTGGCATCCTCCCACATTCTGGTCGTGCCGTAATAAGCTATAACAGGCAATACGACAATTTCATCATGCTCACCATGCACAGCTTTCTGCATCTTATGCCCGTAATCCGTCAAAGCTTTGGCATTCTTAACTGTAGTGCGCCCACCTTCTCGTGTCAACTCACGGCTCCAGGAAACCTTTTTACCGCCAAGAATTCCATCGGCCTCCAGCACAATAGGATACTGTCTTTTCATACGCAAAATTCGCAGTTTGCTATTGTTATTATCCTGCTGTACCTGCATGACGTCACTATCCGCAAAATTATAGGTTTTGACGCCATTAAAACAACCCATATAAGGTCCTACGGCAATAGCCACAGCGTCAAGAACTGCAGATTTACCTCTGCCGTTTTCTGCGACAATTACCGTTAAATCATCTTCAAATTCGATTGTAAAATTCTCAAAACAGCGAAAATTCGTCAGGTGCATTTTATTGATTTTCATTATTTCACCTTCCTACAAAAATCTTCTGCTTTAATTATACCTTTTTTTGGTTTTTTTACCATAATCGTATATAATTGTAATTATCATATTTAAAAGGACTGATTACGTGAACA
>CAYLRW010000024.1:0-22064 GCA_964386405.1 uncultured Acidaminococcales bacterium
ACTATTGTAAAGGGAGAGTGGATATGAAAAGGCAGCCTTTTTTTCAACTGACACAGAGTGCTGTGGAACAATTAGCGGCAAATTTTGATACACCTTTGTTGGTTCTGTCTTTAGACCAGATAGAAAGAAATTATCGTTTTTTAAAGACGAATTTGCCAAGGGTTAAGTTTTATTATGCAATGAAGGCCAACCCTGATATGCGCATTTTGGAAAAGATGGCTGAGATGGGTGCAAGTTTTGATGTTGCATCTGATGGCGAAATAAAAACACTTGCTGGTTTGGGCATTGATGGCGAGCGTATGATATATGCTAATCCAATAAAAACTTCGGCAGGACTGAAAGCTTGTAATTATGCCGGTGTAAATAAAATGACTTTTGATAATATGGGTGAAGTAGAGAAGATGGCTAAGGCATGTCCTGGTGCCACTGTACTTTTGCGTTTCCGTATCGATAATTCTTCAGCACATGTCGACTTAAATAAAAAATTCGGCGCAGCTAGACAGGATGCGATAACCTTGCTGAAGGCGGCTAAAGATGCCGGTCTTGATGCTGCCGGTATTTGTTTTCATGTTGGCAGCCAGGTAATGTTTGCTGATCCTTATTTGCAGGCACTTGATATTTCTCGCGAAATATTTGAAGAGGCGAGAGCTGCCGGTCTCAATCTGCGCATACTTGACATCGGTGGTGGGTTCCCTATACCAGAACTGAAAGTCAACTTTAACTTGCAGGAAATTTTGGGACAGGTCAATGCACGTCTTGATGAAGATTTCGCCAATGTGGAAATCTGGGCTGAACCAGGACGTTTCATCTGCGGTACAGCTATGAATCTGATTACCAGCGTTATCGGCGTCAACGAACGCAATGGACAAACCTGGTATTTCCTGGATGATGGCCTTTATGGTACTTTTTCCGGTGTAATTTTTGACCAATGGGATTACAAGTTGATCAGCTTCAAAGAAGGTGACGAGGAAATCGAAGCTACTTTTGCCGGTCCAAGTTGTGACTCTTTGGATATCATGTTCCGCGGCAGGATGACGGTACCGCTAGAAGTTGGCGATTTACTGCTCGTGCCGGCTTGCGGCGCATATAGTTCAGCTTCGGCAACTGTTTTTAACGGTTTCCGGAAAACGCAGATAGTGATTTGGGAAGATGTGAAAGTGGAATTTAGTTTGGAAGAAGCATTAGCTACAGCAGTATAAAAAATATTTCAACCGTAAGCCCTGCGCTTACGGTTTTTTTTAATATATTTTAAAGAAGGTTTTTTTCTATCTTTGACGAAATTAAAACAATGGAAGGTGTACAAATTTTTTTAGTAGCGGGAGGTATATCATGAGCGTTCCTATAGCTGTCTGGATTGCCGCCGGTTTGGGTGCGGCTGGTATTAAAATTTACATGGATATGCGTGATGTTAAGCAAATTGTGGAAAATGCCCAAGCACGTTATGAAGATGAAAAGTACAACTATTATCAAACACAAAAATCTTTGTTGCCTTTGCTGTTATTAGCAGGCAACCTTAAGCTTGAATTGTGGCAGAGTTTTGAGCGTATGGCAGATGCGCTGGAACAAATTGATAACTTGCCGCGCCAATTTAAATATATGAATTTCGAGACTTTCCGTATGGGTAAACCGGAAAGAGATTCTCTGCGTGAGACGGCAAAAGTCGTTAATGCGATCTTAAAGGGCGGCATGGCTGATGTAGGCAGCGGCGTACTTACAGCACTCGCTTTATATAGTGGAACTATGACACATAAATTTGATGAGAATGATGTAATTAATTTGCCGGGTTTTCCACAGTGCGAAAAGGGCAGTACGATTTTGGAGGCATTGTCTACACATCAGATCAAAGTACCGGCAGCCGGTAATGTTGCTGAAACCTCGGTTTTGAATGCAATTCTTGATGTACCGGCAGTCATACAAGATTTCGGTATAGATAAATTGTCCAAAAATGATAAAGATGCTGCGATGAAACTCAAAGATAAGATAGATAAACATTCCATGGAATTAGCGGATGTTGTCGGTAAGATGCAGCGTATTCTTATTACAGTGGAGAGACTGCTGAATTATATTCAAAAACTTAACGACGACTATTTGGTACAAATGGATAAGGTTGAACAAGCTTTGCTGGAGAAAAAAGATTATGAAAAGTTTACTTCTGAAGAAAAAACAGCTCTTGTTTACGGAGCTTTTCTTGTTAAAACTTTAAAAGCTATGACCAGGATCGACGTCCTGCTCAAACGCGGCAATCTGTATGTGTTTAATACAATGGATATTCGTGAAGTAATCGACAAGGCCAAACTGCTTTTCCCAGAAGAGGAATTGACAACGGGAACCAAAGCTTAAAAGTTAAAACTCAACCGGGGTTTACGCAGCAGTCGCTTTCAATGGCGGCTGGAAGCGTGAATCCCGGTTTTTGCTGCCTATTTGCCATAGTTGTTCGAGAGCGGTTTCTTGTGATAAAATGAACAGATAGTATGAAGATAGAAAAGGAGAACTTCCTTGAAAATAGAAAAACCTCTTTGCGAGGCAATTTTTAATTATGAAAAAGCAAAAGTTTATCCCTTGCATACACCTGGCCATAAAGGCGGCCGGGGCATGGACGAATCTTTGCTGGCTGCCATCGGCAAACGCGCGGCGGCCATAGATGTTTCTTTAATGTCAGAACTTGATGACCTGCATTGCCCGGAGGGCTGTCTGCGGGCGGCGCAGAAGCTGGCAGCAGAACTTTATGGCAGTGACCAGTGTTTTTTTGCGGTAAATGGCACGACTGGTGCTATTCATGCGATGCTGATCAGCGCATTAAAACCTGGCGAAAAAGTACTGATACCGCGCAACGCCCATCGTTCCGTAGCAGGAGCACTTGTGCTCGGTGACATCGAAGCAGTTTTTTTGGCACCTGAGTATGATGATTTTTTTGGTATCAATACCCAAGTTGCGCCAGAAGCCGTTGAGCAGGCACTCGCTGCCGATGCTGCTATCAAAGCCGTGCTGATAACCAGTCCGAATTATTACGGCATGGCAGCTGATTTGAAAGCTATAGCGGAAATTGTGCATAACAGAGGTGCAGTTTTGCTGGTGGATGAAGCACACGGAGCGCATTTAGGCTTTTCTGCAATGTTGCCGCCTTCTGCTTTGCAATGCGGGGCAGATGCCTGCGCTCAGAGTACACACAAAACACTTGGTGCTCTAACGCAGTGTTCTATGCTGCATGTCAAAGGCGAAAGAATTGATCTGCAAAGAGCCGCAGCTGCAATGAGTTTATTAACTACAACCAGCCCGAATTATCTCTTAATGGCTTCATTGGATGCTGCCAGAAACCAATTGGCAGAGCAGGGCACAGAGATGGCAGAAGCAGGTTTGGCGGTTGCGAAGAGGCTGCGTGAGTCATTGCGTGACGTTGAAGGTCTCGAAATTCTTGATGCACGCATTTTAAAACGCCATGAAGTTGCCGCGTTTGATGGTACCAAAGTAACAGTTAATGTTGCAGGGCTAGGTATAACCGGGATCGAAGCGGGGGCTCTTTTACGCGAAAATGGCCTGGCGGTGGAATTGGTTGACCGTAATAACGTTCTTTTCCTTCTCACTTACGCTGACGATAATGAGGAGATAAACAGTGTAATAAAAACAATCACTGAGACCTTTCAGGCAATAAAGAAGCAAAATAAACCATCGCTGCCAGCTTCGGGAAGTTATAAGATGCCGGCTGCACAGCAAGTTTTGCGACCGCGTCAAGCATTTTATGCTGCTACGGAAGAAATCGCTTTTTGTCAGTCTAGCGGACGTGTTAGTGCCGAACAAATTAGTTTTTATCCGCCGGGGATACCGGTAATCATTCCGGGGGAACTGGTGACTAAGGAAATTTTAAGTTACTGTCAAAAGATGCTGGCACTGGGTTTGCCGGTCAGCGGACCGCAGGATGGTACTTTGACAAAAATTCAGGTGGTGAAATCATGAAACAAGGTTTATTTATAACTTTTGAGGGTGCGGATGGCACCGGTAAAACAACGCAGATTGCGAAAATCGCAGCTTGGTTTCGTGAGCAAGGTTATGAAGTGGTCTGTACTCGTGAGCCGGGCGGTACCAAGGCCGCTGAACGGATTCGTGAATTGGTGCTGGATGCTGAATTAGCTATCAGCCACAAGACGGAGACTCTTCTTTATCTCGCAGCAAGGGCTGACCATATAGCACAGTTAATACAGCCTGCTCTGGAGGCTGGCAAAATAGTTCTTTGTGACCGCTTCAGCGATTCAACTTTTGTTTATCAAGGCAGCGGCCGCGGCGTTGAGCTGGCAACGCTGAAAATGCTGGATGACTTTGCCACAAGCAATTTGCATCCTGATTTGACTATTTTGCTGGATGGTGAGCCGGAAGAACTGGCAATTCGCAGGAATGCCCGCGGTACTATTGACCGGTTTGAACTTGAAGGGCTGGCTTTTCAAAAGAAAATTCGTGAAGCTTTCCTGAAATTAGCAGCGGAAGAACCAACACGTATTCACATAATTGATGCTTTGCAGGCTGAAGAGAAGGTCACGAAGGAAATCTTAACAGCCTTGCAGATGCTTTTAACAAAATAATTCTGCAGGATAACTTAATTTCTAATATAATGGTAGGAAATAGACGGGAGCAGGTAAAATGTGGGAAAATGTACGCGGACATGAACAGAATAAACATTTTTTACAGCAACTGCTGCTGACTGGTAAAAGGACACCTTCGCTATTGTTTCTAGGACCCAGTGGTATCGGGAAAAAAACATTGGCTGCAGCCTTTGCCAAAGACTTTCTCTGCAGGTCAGAAAAACTTCCTTGCAGTGGCTGCCCTTCTTGTCATGCCTTTAGTGCCCAGGGACATCCGGATTTTTTGCTAGTGGAGCAAAGTGCTCCCGGCAAGGAAATTGTCATCGATCAGATTAAGGAAATTGCCCGTCAGGCTGTGTTTGCACCAACTTTGTCAGAACATAAGGTGTGCATCATTGATGCGGCAGATTACATGAATTTGACTGCAGCGAACAGTTTGCTTAAGCTATTGGAGGAGCCTCCACGGTTCTGGCTTTTCATTCTGATTGCCAACACCGCCGCAAAATTGTTGCCGACAATTCGTTCGCGGGTAATTCAGCTGCGTTTTGAGGCACTGCCTGCAGAAGCAATAGAGGCTGTTTTACACAAGGCAGGCGCTCAGGCTGCAGAAGCTGTTACTTTGGCCCATCTTGCCGATGGCTCGGTAGGTGCAGCTCTTAATATGCTGAGAAGTAATACTATTGATTCCCGCAACAAGGCGTTGACCATTTTGGAACAGCTGCCGACTAAAAGACCCTTGCAGCTGACTATGCTATATGGGTGGCCGGAAAAAACCACCGGCGAAGATGGTTTAATTTTACTGGAAATGATGTTGTTTATAATGCGTGATGCCTTGCTCTGTAAAGAAGGCCTGGCTGGTAACGCTTATAATATAGATGTTTTGCCACACATTGAAAAATGCTTCGCTGATTGGCATTCAGCAAAAATAAAGAATATAATAAAGATTGTTCAGGAAAGTTACATGGCAATAGCCGCGAATGCTTCCGGTAAGGTAGTATGGGAAGCTATGCTGGTAAGAATGAACATGATCCTGAAGGAGGATTAACAATGCCGACTGTAGTAGGTATAAGATTTAAAAAAGCAGGGAAAATATATTATTTTGATCCAGAGAAAACCGGTGTGCAAAAAGGTGATTTTGCCATTGTGGAAACGGCACGCGGTATGGAGTACGGTGAAGTTGTAGCCGGCGTAAGGGAAGTTGATGAAAAAGAAATTATCGCCCCGCTGAAGCCTGTTTTGCGCAAAGCGACCAAGGCTGATCAGGAAAAAGTTGCGGAAAATGAAGTGCGTGAGAAAGAGGCTTTTAATATTTGCGAACGCAAGATTAAAACGCATGAATTGCCGATGCATTTGATTGATGTGGAGTTTACTTTCGATGTCAACAAGATAATTTTTTATTTTACGGCAGAAGGCCGCATAGATTTCCGCGAACTGGTTAAAGATTTGGCGGCAGTTTTCCGTACGCGTATTGAATTGCGTCAGATTGGCGTGCGTGATGAGGCTAAGATGCTGGGTGGTATCGGCTGCTGCGGACGCCCCCTGTGTTGTGCAACTTTTCTCGGCGATTTCGAGCCGGTTTCCATCCGTATGGCCAAAGATCAGAAGCTGTCACTGAATCCAGCCAAAATTTCCGGCATTTGTGGTCGTTTGATGTGCTGCCTTAAATATGAAAACTATTTGTACTGCGGTAAGGAGTGTAATTGCCAGCGCGACAGAGAAGTTGTGCCAAAACAAGGATCTTTGGTCATAACGCCGTTGGGCGAAGGCAAAGTAGTACGTGTAAATCGCAATGACAAGACTGCTTCTGTACAGTTGACACCTGACAATGTCATTCAGGTTTCCTGGGATGAAATCGTGGAAGCGTCTCAGGCAGATATCTAAGCTATGACGATGGTAAAAACTACGGAACGGCTTGATTCTTTACCAGGCTGCGGCTATAAGATCTGGCAGTCCAGTAAGGAGTTTTGTTTTACGACGGATGCGGTTTTTCTGGCGGCGTTCCCCTTCCTTGTAAAAAGAGCCAGAGTAATGGAACTGGGTTCCGGCACCGGAGCAATCAGCCTGCTTTTGGCAGCGCGTGGAGCGGCAAAGGTTACCGGTATAGATTACAATGAGCATGTAGTTGAACTTATGCAGCGCAGTATTGCGGAAAATAAGCTCGAAGGACATGTGGAGGCCGTTTTCGGTGATATTCGTGATTTAAAGGGAGCGTTTGTTTCCGAAAGTTTTGACTTGGTTGTGGCCAACCCACCCTACCGCAACAGCGGAAAAATGAGACAGGTAGGCAAGTCTGCCTGTCACGAGGTGACGGCTAATCTGGAAGATTTTTTCAAAGCGGCGGCTTTTCTGGTTAAATACAGAGGCCGTTTTGCTATTGTCCAACTACCGGAACGTTTCACCGAATGTCTTGCTTTAGCTGCCAAATATGGTATGGAATTAAAAAAACTACAGTGGGTGCATTCTTTTGTTGATAAGTCTGCCTGGGTTTTTCTGGCAGAATTTGTCAAAGGCGGCGCACCTGGCCTGGAAGTCTTGGAGCCGCTTATAATGTATAATGCTGATGGCAGTTATAGTAAGCAGACATTGACTTGTTACGGCCTGACAGAGGAGGAAGCAGAACAATGACGCAGGACGAATTGGGTACCCTGTATTTGTGCGCGACGCCGATAGGAAATCTCAAGGACATGACAGAGCGAGCTCTTGAGACGCTGAGGGAAGCCGATATAATTGCTGCTGAGGACACCAGGCATACCAGACAGCTTTTGACGCATTTTGGCATTCATGGACATCTTCTCAGTTATCATGAACATAACAAGGAAAAACAGGGACCTGTTTTAATAGAGAAACTTTTGAGCGGCCAACAGGTTGCACTGGTTAGCGACGCTGGTTTCCCCGGCATTGCTGATCCTGGCGAACATTTGGCCAAACTGGCGATAGAAGCCGGTATTCGTGTAGTACCGATACCGGGTGCCAATGCTGCACTTTGCGCTCTGATTGCTTCAGGACTGCCTTCTTCGCCTTTCTTTTTTGGCGGATTTTTACCAAAAAGCAAAAAAAATCGGCGGGAGCAGTTACAACTTTGGGAAAAAATTCCTGCCACGCTAGTGCTTTACGAAGCTCCTCATCGAGTCAAAGAAGTTCTCGAAGAAATTCTTGCCGCCTGGGGTGACCGCCAAATGGCAGCGGGCAGAGAATTGACCAAGCTGCATGAAGAATTTTTTCGCGGCACTGTTTCGGAATGTCTTGCCTGGCTTACACAAAAACCACCGCGCGGTGAGTTTTCTTTAGTTATAGCACAGGCGGCAAAAGCACTGGTGGAAGACGGTATGGCAGCAGTTGACCCGCTCGCCAAGGTGATAGCTTTGATTGCTGATGGTATGCCGAAGAAAGAAGCACTGCAAGTAGTTGCGAAAGAAAACAAAGTTCCCAAACGGGAGTTATACAATAGATTAATTTTAGCTGAAGAAGGGGAAAAAGAATGACAAAACCAAGTTTTTACATCACCACTCCTATTTACTATCCAAGTGACAATTTACACATCGGTCATGCCTATTGCACAACGATTGCTGACAGTATTGCCCGTTATCGCCGTGCAGCAGGCTATGATGTTCTTTTCCTGACCGGCAGTGATGAGCATGGCCAGAAAATTCAGCGCAAAGCCGAAGAAAAAGGTGTAACACCTATTCAATATGTAGATGCTATTGTTGCTAACTTCAAACTTTTATGGCAAAAATTGGGCATCAGCAATGATGACTTTATTCGAACCAGTGAAAAACGGCACGAAAAAGTTGTTCAGGAAATTATGCAAAAAATCTATGACCAAGGTGACATTTATAAGAAAAACTATGAAGGTTTGTACTGCGTACCTTGTGAATCATATTGGCTGGAACGCCAATTGGTCGATGGCAAATGCCCAGACTGCGGCCGTCCGGTAGAGACGATGCAGGAAGAAAGCTATTTTTTCAAACTGTCCAAATATCAGGATCGTTTGCTGGCATATATTGAGGAAAACCCTGAGTTTATTCAACCGGTTTCCCGCCGCAACGAAATGATTAACTTCATTAAACAAGGTCTGGAAGATTTGTGTATTACCAGAACAACCTTTGATTGGGGTATTAAAGTACCTTTTGATGACAAACATGTTGTTTACGTCTGGTTTGATGCTCTGCTGAATTATTTTACCGGTGCCGGTTATGGTTCTGATGAAGAAAAATTCAAGAAGTTTTGGCCTGCTGATATCCATTTGGTGGGGAAAGAAATTGTTCGTTTCCACTCCATCATCTGGCCGATTATGCTGATGGCTATGGGTGCAGAACTGCCTAAACAGGTTTATGGTCATGGCTGGCTGGTTGTGGAAGGCGATAAGATGTCCAAATCCAAAGGCAATGTTATTGATCCGCTGGGTTTGATTGACGAATTCGGGGCCGATGCAATCAGATACTTCTTGTTGCGCGAAATAAATCTTGGCAGCGACGGCAATTTCTCACGTGATGCCTTGATTACCCGCATTAATGCCGATCTTGCCAATGACCTTGGCAACCTTCTGCATCGTACGGTTAGCATGATTGATAAGTATCACGGCGGTAAAATTCATAAAACTGCTGTGGCCGAGGACCTTGATCAGGCATTGATCACACTGGCTGGTGAAACAGTTGAGAATTACAAAAAAGCGATGGATAAAATGGAAATCAATGCAGCCATCAAAGGCGTCTGGACTTTGATCAGCCGCACCAATAAATACATTGACGAAACAGCTCCCTGGCTGCTGGCTAAGGATGAAGCAAAGGCTGCAAGACTGGAAGCGGTCATGTATAATCTGGCGGAAGTATTGAGAATTGTAGCCATTTTAATCGCGCCTTTTGTTCCGCAGACAAGCCCAAAAATTTATGCACAACTTGGACTTGCAGTACCTGCGCAGTTCATGCTGGCTGATGCTGCCTGGGGTGGTCTGGCAGATGGCACAATTGTCCAAAAGGGCGAACCGATTTATCCTCGTATTGAGGTTAATGAAGATGGTGTTACTGTAACTGCCGCAACCAAGAAAACGGTTGCACCGGCAACGGCAGCAAAGGCTGTCGAGCAGACGAAACAGGAAGAAAAAGAGGAAATCTCCATTGATGATTTCGCTAAAATAGACTTGCGTGTCGCTACGATTTTGACGGCTGAAAGAGTGCCGAAAACAGATAAGCTCATGAAACTTTCTGTAAAGATCGGGGATGAAGAACGCACTATCGTATCAGGTATCGCTCAGCACTATACTGAGGAACAACTGGTAGGCAGAAATGTAATCGTGATAGCCAACCTGAAAGCTGCCAAGCTGCGCGGTATTGAATCCAGAGGCATGCTGCTGGCGGCTTCCGACGGAAAAGGGAATCTGGTTCTTGCTGATGCGCCTGGCATTGCTTCGGGCAGCAAGGTGAAATAAATGACTGCAAAAGTTTTTGATTCTCATGCGCATATGGATTGTGAGCATTTTGATGCCGACCGAGAAGAAGTTTTTGCGCAATTACAGCAGGAACTTGCCGGCATGATCAATCCTGGTTGTGATAATGAAACATCACTAAAAGCTATTCAGTATGCGGAAACCTATGATTTTGTCTACGCCGCTGTTGGCTGGCATCCGCAGGAAGTTCTGCGTATGCAGGATGAAGACCTGAACAAGCTGGAAGAATGGTCCAAACATCCGAAAGTGGTCGCGATTGGCGAAATCGGTCTGGATTACTTTTACGATGATTGTGCACCGCGTGAATTGCAAAGAAAACGTTTCGTGGAACAGCTTGATTTGGCACGCAGGGTTGACCTGCCGGTGATTATCCATGACAGGGATGCCCATGGCGATATGCTGGATATTTTTCACAGCGAGGGCAAGGGCTTGCGCGGAGTTTTTCACTGCTATTCCGGTTCGGTAGAAACTGCAAAGGAACTGCTGAAAATGGGCTTCTATCTGGGGTTCGGCGGCAGCTCGACTTTTAAGAATGCCGAGAAGGTAAGAAGTGTTCTGAAGTATGTGCCGGAGGATCGGATTTTGTTTGAAACCGATTCGCCATATCTGACTCCCGTTCCTTACAGAGGCAAGAGAAACAACCCTGCCTACACCTTACTGGTAGCCCAGAACGCAGCGCTGGTGCGGGGTGCCGCTGTAGATACCCTGATTGAAAAAAGCACGGAAAACGTCAAAAAGCTCTTCGAAAAGATCATCTAGTGTTTACAAAACAAACCGTAGAATTTACATATTCTACGGTTTTTGTAACTTTTACGCTTGTGCCCTTTTGGCAAGTTTGACATTTTAAAAATGCACATGATATAATTCATTGAATTTTTAAAGGAGGGTTATAGTGGAGCAAAAAACTATCTTTAACCGTCCCTATAAAATGCTTGCCTTAGGGTTATTTCTGATCTTAACCTTGTGTTTACTGGGTTTTGTGGCTGCTAAAAAACAGATTTCCATTTTAGCAGATGGCAATGTAGTAACACTGGAAACCAGAACAATGGATCCCCAAAGTGCATTAAAGGAAGCTGGCATCAAGCTGGCTGAGAATGATGGCTATTTCGTAGTAAATAAAAAAAGATTGGAAGAAGGTTCGACAATTGAAGTAGTACGCGCCATGCCTATTAAGGTATGGATAGCCGGCGAATCAACTGAGTATTCAATCGGCCGCGGAACAGTAAAAGAGGTATTGCAAGCATTAAATATTGATTATAGGGACTGTACCGTTTATCCGTCCTTGGACGCTAAACCGGTACCTGGCATGGAAATCAACATACTGGATTCTGATACCAGAATCGAAGAAGAAAAACGTTCAGTACCATTTGTTGTTGAGCGCAAACAAGATTCACATCTTGCGCTTGGCGAAGAGAAGACATTAGCAGCTGGCCAGAACGGTGAAAAAATTGTCACCGTCAGCTATACTAATATCGATGGTAAAATGGTCAGACGCGAACTAGGGGAAACCGTAACAGTGGAACCGCAGTCGGAAATTGTTGCAGTAGGGACAAATAAGACTGTAGAGACTTCGAGGGGAAATGTTAGCTATCGTATGGTGAAAACCATGGAAGCAACAGCTTATACTGCTGCTGACGGGGATGGTAATGGAATTACTTCTATTGGTTTGACGGCAGAACATGGAATTATTGCTGTTGATCCGCACGTTATTCCATATGGGACAAGGGTTTATATTCCGGGGTATGGCTTTGCGGTTGCAGGTGACACTGGCGGCGCTATAGTCGGTAATCGTATTGATTTATTTATGGACAGCTATCACGATGCCATCAGTTTTGGCCGTCGTAATGTGGAAATGTATATTCTTGAGTAGTTGTCAAAGGGGATAACAGATTGCTGAAAGAAGTATTGGTTGTTGAAGGCAAAATGGATACTGTTGCCATAAAAAAAGCACTTGATGCCGAAACAATTGAGACAGGCGGTTTTACACTAGCTCCTTATACACTGAAAAAAATTCAGTCTGCTTATGAAAAACGTGGGATTATTATCCTTACAGACCCGGATGGTGCGGGAGAGCGTATCAGAAAATTTCTGACAAAAAGATTCCCCGGGGCAGGTCAGGCTTTTGTGCCTAAGCTTCAGGCAACGGCTAATAATGACGTTGGCATCGAGCAGGCCTCCCCTGAGGCAATCAGGCAAGCCCTCGCCAAGGTTCGTTTTCATGAGTTCGAGCCCCGGTTTGAGTTTTCTAACCGGGACTTGTTTATTTATGGGCTTTCAGGTTCTGCTGACTCAGCTGAGCGGCGCGATCAAATCGGCGCAATTTTAGGCATCGGTTATGCGAATGCCAAGCAGTTTTTAGTGAGATTAAATAATTATGGCGTGACCAGAGCAGAGTTTTTGGCGGCAGTTGCGCAAACAGAGGTATAAGATGGAACAACCTGTTATTGCGAAAAAGGAAGTCACAGCACATATCCTGAAAACTTTTAATTTGCGTGCTGATAAAAGATTAGGACAGAACTTTTTGGTAGATGAGCAAATTGTTAAGCAAATAATTGCAGCGGCAGAATTAAGCGCTGAGGATACAGTGCTGGAAGTAGGACCTGGTATTGGTACGCTGACGCAGGCTTTGGCAGAAACCGGCGCTCAGGTTGTGGCAGTGGAGCTTGACCGCAGACTGCTGCCGGTCTTAGCGAAAACACTGGCAGGTTATGATAATATTGAGATTATTAATGAAGATATCCTGCAGCTTGATATCAGGAAGGCTGTGCCGCAGGAAAACTTTAAAGTTGTTGCTAATCTTCCTTACTATATTACTACGCCGATAATTTTCAACTTACTGGAACAAAAGCTGCCGATGGAACGTTTGGTCGCCATGGTCCAGAAAGAGGTTGCCGAGCGCATGGTTGCTAAACCTGGTGGTAAAGATTATGGCGCGCTTTCAGTGGCTATTCAATATTACACGGAGCCAGCAATAGCTTTTGTGGTGCCGCCTGCGTCTTTTGTACCGCCGCCTTCTGTTGATTCGGCAGTCATCGTCTGTAAGCGCAGACAAGAACCACCTGTGCAGATCGTGGACGAGAAGTTGTTTTTCCGAGTGGTTAAGGCAGCTTTCTCAGTAAGAAGAAAAATGCTGAGCAATGCTTTGAAAAATATGGGCATTGACAACGAACAGGCAGCAGCCTGGCTGGAGCTGGCAGGAATTGACGGCAAAAGGCGCGGAGAAACTCTTTCGTTGGCAGAGTTTGCTGCACTGACCAATACGTTTGCAAAGATAAGTAAATAAAAATAAAGGACGCAAATTCCGTTGTTCGGATTTGCGTCCTTTATTTTGTGTTTTCAGTTGTCAGCATCTTCATGGATTAGTGCACCAGGTAGAAGTGCGTATTGATTAGCGCTGCCAAGAATTTTTTGAATGTCATGTAAATTCCTCCCTTAACTATCTTATGAAGTGAGTATAACACAGTGGATATATTTTGTCCAGCATGGACTCAAAATGTCCCTACACTTGTAATACCCCCTGAAAATGGCTTAGCTGCCGCATTTTTTAGAAAAACTGCGGCAGCTAAGAAAAAATATTTTTATATTTTTTAAAAATTATTCTTATTATTTTTCCTTTTTCTTTTTAATAGCAGGGATATTTGTAAACCCCTTACCCATAACATCGGTAACATCATGGATAATCATAAAGGCAGTTGGATCGATATTATTAACAATTCCCTTAATCTGCGCAAGTTGGGTAAGTTTGGCTACGACCAGAAGAACTTCCCTTGATTGATGGGTAAAAGCACCTTCGCCGTGGAGAAAGGTTACACCGCGTCCGACGATTTTAATAATTTCCTGCGCGATGGCCGGTGACTGATTACTGATGATGATGATATTCTTTTTGTAATCGAAACCATCGGTAAAAGTATTGGCAACTTTAAAGCCGATGAAGGAAGCCAGCAAGGTATAGAGTGCTGGTTCGAGACCAAAGAGAAAGGCCGCTATGCTCATCAGGAGGATATTAATGATGAATCCCGGTGTGCTGATAGCAATGCTGTAGTATTTATTGAAGATAGCGCCAATGATGTCTGTGCCCCCGCTGCTGCTGCCGACACGGTAAAGAAAAGCAGCACCGATGCCATTCAAGGTACCGCCGACGATACAGGAGAGCAAAGTATCTTTCACCGGGGCCAAAGGAACAAGAAAACTGAAAAAATCAAGGGAAAAGGAATAAGCCAGCATTCCGAATACCGCTTTTAGCGGATAGGAATGGTCCATGTAACGGTAGGCCAGAAAGAAGAGTGGTATGTTGATCAGGATAGTCATGAGGCCCATGGGAAAACCGAACAGATAGTAAAGCATAACAGCTATGCCGCCAATACCGCCGCTCAATAATTGGTGGGGAATATAAAAAGCATTGACAGCGATACCCATTATAATGCAGCCTAATGCTGTCATCAGGTTATATATTAGATGTTTTCGCATGTGCGGAGAACCTCCCTTAGCATTTTCTAGGGATATTCTAACATACTATGCCCAAAAGAACAGGGACAAATTATTTTTCTGCCAAAAATACGTATGAATTTATTAATAATCTGAAAAAATTTCGTATTTTTTTCTTGCCACTGAGCGGACAGAAGGATAAAATGTATTGTATAATTGAATGTAAGTATTCATTATTCAAAAATCTTTTAACAGGAGTAGGGCTATGTTGGAAAAGGCCTTTGCCAAAATAAATCTGGGGCTGGATATAGTAGGGAAGCGCTCCGATGGTTATCACGAAGTTAATATGGTTATGCAAAGTATCGCGCTTGCTGATGAAATTGAGCTCCTACCGTCAGCGGAACTTAGTGTTACAACCAACAAGGCAGACATTCCGAATGGCAAAGATAATCTGGCCTGGAAGGCAGCTATGCTGCTGGCAGAAAAGTATGGACATAAACCGAACGTTCAGATTCGTATAAGAAAAAAGATTTTTTCTGCAGCGGGTCTGGCAGGCGGCAGTGCTGACGCAGCAGCTGTATTAAGGGGTTTGAACCGTCTGTGGCAGTTGGCACTGAGTGCTGAAGAGTTAGAAGTTTTGGCCGCTGAACTGGGTTCTGATGTTCCCTTCTGCATACGGGGCGGTACAGCAGCGGCAACCGGCCGCGGTGAAATTCTGGAGCCTCTTTTTGATATGCCGGAAACCTGGTTGGTTCTGGCAAAGCCCAATGTTTCTGTTTCAACAGCCTGGGCTTATCAAAATTTCAAAAATGAAAATGTGAGTGCTAGGCCGGATATTATAACTATGAAAAAGGCCATTAATAAAGCAGACAAGCAGAGTATTATGGCTTGTATGGGTAATGTACTGGAAAGTGTCACCGCCAAGGCTTATGCAGAAATCGAAGCTATCAAGGAAACTATGATGGCGAATGGTGCGCAGATAAGTTTGATGTCTGGCAGTGGACCGACGGTTTTTTGTTTTGTTGATTCAGAGGTGAGCGGCGAACATATCGCAGCAGTTCTGAGAAAGCAATTTGCTATTGATATAGAGTTGACGAAAACCTTGAGGAGGAATGAATTATGAGCGGTCACTTGAGCCCCATTAAGTTGGATAGTTACAAACCATTGCGTGAACTTGTCTGTGAAAAAATTCGTCAGGCTATTACCACCGGCGTTTTTAAATCAGGCGAGAGGTTAATGGAAATTCAGTTGGCCGAAGAGATGGGGGTAAGCAGGACTCCGGTCCGTGAGGCCATCCGCAAATTGGAACTGGAAGGTTTCGTGGTTATGATTCCACGCCGCGGCACTTATGTTGCGGACATTTCCATCAAGGACATTACCGAGGTTTATGAAATCAGGACAGCACTGGATATTTTGGCAGCAGGGCTGGCAGCAGAGCGTATCAGTGATGAAGAGCTTGAGGCAATGCAGCGCCTGTTGGTAGAAATAGGCCAGCATATTGAGGAAGGCAATATTGACAAGATTGTTGAGACCGACTCTGCTTTTCATGATATTCTTTATCAGGCCAGCCGCAATGAACGTCTGGTCAACATTATCAGCAACCTGCGCGAGCAAATTACAACCCTGCGCGGCCGCTCCATGCATTATCCAGGCCGTCTTATCAATACTTTAGAAGAACATAGAGCAATAGTTGACAGTATGGCGCAGCGCGATGTGGAAAAAGCCCAGAAAGCAGTGCGGGAGCATCTGGAGAACGCGGAACATACTTTGCTGAAAGCAATTGAGGAATCGCGAGATATCTGATATTTGGGAGGGCAACCTTATAAGATGTACGATGCCATAATTTTAGCAGGCGGCACCTGTCCCTGGTTAAAGAAACTGTCTGGTACGGAATATCGGGCGGTAGCCATGTTAGACGGGCGACCGCTTGTTTCCTATATTATTGACGCCCTTCTTGCCTGTGATACTATCGGTAGGATAACTATTTCAGGAACACAAAAGGAGCTTGCCGGGATTGAATTGCCGGCTGGTGTCCAGATCGTTGAAGCAAGTGGTACCATGCTGGACAATACACTGGCTGCCATTCGGGCGACCAACGCCAGCAAGCCGGTTTTATTTGTTACTGATGATGTACCATTATTGACCGCGGAAGCTGTCGCGGACTTTTTACAAAAAATTAAAGATCAGGATGCGGATGTTTTTTATCCCATTATTCCGCAAAGTGCATGCTTGCGTGATTTCCCATCAGGTAAGCGGACTTATGTTACTTTAAAGGATGGCATTTTTACGGGCGGCAATATTTTGCTGGTCAATCCTGAGGTGGTGGCAAACTGTAAAGCAGTGGCTGAACAGGTTTTTGCCAAAAGGAAATATCCCTGGAAGTTATGCAGCTGGCTGGGATGGTCTTTTGTTTTGAAATTTCTGCTGCACAGGTTGGAAGTGAAGGACGTGGAAGCGCGGGCTTCACAATTACTAGGGTTTCGCGGCAAGGCTGTAGTTACAGAATTTGCTGAAATCGGCATGGATGTCGATAAAGAAGCCGACTGGCATTTGATAGAGACTTGTCTGTGTACTGAAACAGGCGGGCAAAAATAGAAGAGGTGTGTTGCAGTATGGGCAAAGTGAAACGAATAGAACGTGTGGCGGCCCTGACCAAGGAGTTAGTCGATCATCCTTATGAGCTTTATTCATTCACGGATTTTTGTGAGAGGTTTGACGTGGCTAAATCCACTTTGAGTGAAGACGTGCAGGCGATTAAAAACGGATTGGTTGCTTATGACCTTGGCACAATCGAAACTTTGGCAGGCGCGGCTGGGGGCGTACGCTTTATTCCTTATCATTCCAGAGCATCGGATTCTGAATTTCTGAAAGCACTGGCTGAGAGGATGGCAGAGCCGGAACGTATTCTGCCGGGCGGCATGATTTACATGAACGATTTGCTGCTGTCACCAAAAATTTTGATGCGTCTTGGCGAAATAATGATGAATCGTAATAAGGGTTTGGCTCCTGAATATATTATGACGGTGGAAACCAAAGGCATACCGTTGGCTCTTTTTGTTGCCAGAGCCTACAATGTGCCGCTGGTTATGGCAAGAAGAGAGAGTCGGATTACCGAAGGATCGGCGGTCAGCATCAATTATGTCAGTGGCTCCACGAAACGCATTCAGACGATGTCACTGCCGAAGAGAGCTTTGCCGGCAGATGCCAGGGTATTTATCATAGATGATTTCATGAAAGCTGGCGGTACTGCCAAAGGCTTGCAGGAGCTGGCACTCGAAGTTGGTGCGGAAGTGGTGGGAACAGGGTTCCTGATCGCGACCAAGGAACCTGAAAGTAAAATGGTTGAGGAGTATTTTTCGCTCTTTGTTTTAAATGGGATAGATGATAAAACCAGGACAACTGATATAAGACCTAATTACTAAACAGGGAGTGACATAGAAAGATGGAAAAAGATGCCGTTACCTTAAAGGATGTCCAGGAAGCTGCGCAGCGCCTGGCATCGGTCGTACATAAGACTCCTCTCGAAAGCAATCACACCTTCAGCACTATTGCCGGACATGAGGTTTTGCTGAAACTGGAAAATATGCAGAGGACGGGTTCCTTCAAGGTACGCGGTGCTTCTAACTGCATTCAGACGCTGTCACCGGAAAAAAAGGCTTGCGGTGTTATTACCGCCTCAGCCGGCAACCATGCCCAGGGTGTTGCTCTTGGCGCTTCCAAGGCCGGTATTAAATCAACAATTGTTATGCCGGAGGGTGCTCCTCTTGCCAAAATCGAAGCTACCAAGGGCTATGGTGCCGAAGTAGTACTGGCGGGTTCGGTTTATGATGAAGCTTATGCCGAGGCCTTGCGAATACAGCAAGAAACTGGTGCAACGTTTGTACATGCCTATGATAATCCGGCAGTAATAGCCGGGCAGGGGACCATTGGCCTTGAGATCTTGGATCAATGTCCTGATATCAAGGCTATCGTCGTTCCTGTCGGCGGCGGCGGGCTGCTTGCAGGTGTTGCCGTAGCAGTTAAGGCGGCGGCTCCGCATGTGAAGGTTTATGGTGTACAGGCTACGGGCGCACCGGCATTGTATTTGTCCAAGCATGCTGGCAAGTGGGTGGAAACTCCGGAAGCGCACACGATTGCTGATGGTATTGCAGTTAAGCAGCCTGGCAAAACAACCTTCCAATTGATACAGAAATATGTCGATGATATCGTAGTTGTTAAAGATGATGATATTGCGGCAACGATTCTCTTGTTGATGGAACGCGCCAAGATGATAGCCGAAGGCGCCGGCGCAATTTCGTTAGCAGGCATTCTGCACAGCAGTCTGCCGAATGTCGGTAAGACGGCTGCGGTAATTTCCGGCGGTAATATTGACGTGAATATGATTTCACGTGTAATTGAAAACGGTCTGGTTAAATCAGGACGCCGCATCAAGCTGGTTACGCATCTGAGTGACAGACCAGGTGAACTCTTGAAATTCATATCATATATCAAAGAACACCGTGCGAATATCATCTTCATCCATCATGAACATGCGGGCAGGAATCTGCCGATTGGGCAAACACAGGTGGAGATGGATCTGGAAACCCGTGACCATGCGCATGGCGAGGTAATTATTGCTGCCTTGCGGCGGGCTGGATACCGCGTGGAACTGATTTAGTGATCAAAGATAGGGGAGACTTTTTATGTCAAAAATGGTAGCAGTAATTTTAGCCGCTGGTAAAGGGACAAGGATGCGTTCCAAGTTGCCGAAGGTTCTGCACAAGGTTGGTGGAAAACCGATGCTGGAACATGTTATGGCAGCGGCTGAAACAGCTGGAGCTGATAAATCAATAGTGGTTGTTGGCTTTGGCTCTGAACAGGTAGCTGAATTTGTCGGCAATCGCGCTGAAATAGCTGTGCAGGCTGAGCAGCTTGGCACTGGTCACGCCGTGATGCAGACGGCAGGGTTGCTGAAAGACTTTGTAGGAACAGTTATGATCATTTGCGGTGATACGCCGCTCTTGGACAGCTGCGAACTGAATAAATTTTATGTGGAGCACCAAACTTCGGGTGCGGCGGCAACTGTGCTTACAGCGATTATGGATAATCCGACCGGCTATGGACGTATTTTACGTAATGCTGATGGCTGCGTTGCAGGTATAGTGGAAGAGAAAGACGCTGATCCTGAGCAAAAAGCAATTTGCGAAATTAATACAGGTATCTATTGCATAGAAGCACCTATTTTGTTTGAGGCTTTGGCTGGTCTCACTTGTGATAACGCACAGGGTGAATATTATTTGACTGACGTTTTGGGCAAACTGAATAAGATGGGTAAGTTGGTAGGCGGTGTAAGTACTGCTGATAGCGATATGATCATGGGTATCAATTCGCGCCGCCAATTGGCTGACGCTGAAGCAATTATGCATAAGCGTATTCTTGACAGACTGATGGATCAAGGCGTTACGGTCATGGATCCTGCCAGCACATTTATTGAAAGCACGGTAGAAATAGGACAAGATACTATTATTTACCCTTTCACCTGGCTGGAAGGTTCAACCAAGATTGGGGCTGACAATGTTATCGGACCGAATGTGCGTCTGACGAATGTGGTTGTCGGTAATGCAGTTAACCTGCAATTTGTTTATGGACATGATTGTGTTATCGGCAGTGGTGTGACGGTTGGCCCGTATGTTCATCTGCGTCCGGATACCATAATCAGTGATGAGGTCAAAATCGGCAACTTTGTGGAAGTCAAGAATTCTAACGTTGGCCGTGGTTCCAAATTGCCGCATCTTTCCTATATCGGCGACAGTGATATAGGTGAGCGGGTCAATATGGGCTGCGGCAGCATTACTGTTAATTATGATGGCAAGAAAAAGCACCGCACAATCATTGAGGATGATGCCTTTGTAGGCTGCAACAGTAATCTGGTAGCACCTGTGACAGTTGGCGCAGGCGCTTATGTAGGGGCCGGCTCGACAGTCACGAAGGACGTGCCGCCTGATGATTTGGGCGTGGCACGTGCCAGACAGACCAATATTAAAGGGTGGGCAGCCAAATATCGTAATAGTTGATTTCTGACTTGCGAGTAAAAGGTTGTCGTTGTATACTAAAGAGAAAAAACTTTAATCTGTAAAGAATTAAACATTGGAGGTAGTTTGTAAATGTTGGAAGACAACGCCAAAGCGTTAAGGATTTTTTCAGGGAATGCCAATCCGGATTTAGCACGTGAAATTGCTGCTTACTTGGGAACAAGCGTTGGTGACGCTGTTATTAACCGTTTTAACAACGGTGAGGTCCAGGTTATGATAAATGAAAGTGTACGCGGAAAGGATATCTTCATCGTGCAGCCGACTTGTGGACCGATAGTAAATGACAATGTCATGGAACTATTGATCATGGCTGATGCCTTTAAACGTGCATCTGCAAAGCATATCACGGCCGTTGTACCGTATTATGGTTATGCCCGTCAGGACCGCAAAGCTCGTGGCCGCGAACCAATTACTGCCAAACTGATGGCAGATCTTCTGACTACCGCCGGTGTTACCCGTGTTGTGACAATTGATTTGCATGCAGCACAAATACAAGGTTTCTTTAACATTCCGGTTGACCATATGCCAGGCGGTCCAATTTTGGCCGACTACATCAAAGAAAAAAATCTGGAAAATCCTGTTGTTGTCTCCCCAGACCTTGGCGGTGTAAGCAGAGCAAGGCTGATAGCCAATAAATTGAACTGCAGCATTGCCATTATTGATAAGCGTCGTCCTGAGCCAGGCGTTGCTGAGGTAATGAACCTGATTGGTTCTGTAGAAGGTAAAACCGCAATTATGGTTGATGATATGGTTGATACAGCCGGTTCTTTGACTGAAGGCGCACGTGCGCTGATGAAGTTTGGTGCCAAAGCAGTTTATGCCTGCTGCACACATCCGGTTCTGACAGAACCGGCAATTTCAAGAATTGCGGATTCTGATATCACAGAACTTATTGTTACCAATACAATTCCTTTGCCTCCTGAAAAGAAACATCCAAAAATCAAAGTTTTGTCTGTTGCCCCGATTTTGGCTGAAACAATTTTACGCATCTATAATGAATTGTCCGTCAGCCAGTTGTTCGAAGATTAGAATCAAAAAATGCTTATCCTTTTAGAGGATAAGCATTTTGGTATTTTTACTTAGTGAAGGAGAAAAAAGTGTGAAAGTTGCCTGGTTATTAGCAATAGCAGCAGTCTTGTGCCTGTTTTTATTGGCATTGGGTTATCACGGCAAAATTAAAAAGCGTTTGGCTTTGCTGGGTTCCTGCTTCGGCATTCTGCTGGGATCCGGCCTGCTTTTGCTCGCTGTTTTGCCGGGGGATAATTTCTACGGACCGGTCCTGGCTGCAGGTCATACCAGCGAAAAAGTTGTGGCTTTGACTTTTGACGATGGACCTTATCCACCATACACACAAAAAGTTCTTGCAATTTTGAAGGAAAAGAATGTGCATGCTACCTTTTTCCTTGTGGGAGAGAATGCGCTTGCGCATCCGGAGCTTGTGAGACAGATAAAGGCTGAAGGACATTTGATTGGCACACATACGCAGCATCACAAAGATTTGTTGAGGTTGGATAAAAAAGAAGTACGCGATGAAATGATCATGGGTGTCGAGAG
>CAYLRW010000025.1:0-20014 GCA_964386405.1 uncultured Acidaminococcales bacterium
AGCACCAGCCGTCGAGCAGTTGCCTGCAAGGACAAGCTTGGCAGAATTTATGTTCTTAGGTCTGCGTACGAGTGAAGGCATTGATTTGTCTGTTGCTAAGGATCGCTTTGGCGTTGATGTCATGGCTATGTTTGGGCAGGAGATAGAAAAATATATTAACAAAAAAATGTTGAGTTTGGACTCAGCAGAAAATAATCTAAAATTAACCAAACTTGGCATGAAATTCGGCAATGAAATTTTCGAGTTATTTTTATAATCTTTCTATAAAAACTTGATAAGAACATGCGAAAATATCTCTGAAAAAGCCGTTTTTCTGAGAGCCAGTCAAGAGAGGCGAGGGCTAAAGAAGTGACGGGCCTGCTGCACATCAGCGACCGGCTGCTATGCAGGCGAATTGTCGCGTGTGGAAGCGGCCAGAGGAACTCTTTAACCCTTGCCTAAGATATACTTTATGCTTTGAGACAAAATAGTTTGTGACTGATTGATACGATATTAATTTTGAGTCACATTTTTCTACAATCTTTATGTAAAAAGCTTGACAACAAGAGTTCTAAGTGGTAATTTTATATCAGATGTTAGCACTCCAACAGAGAGAGTGCTAACAAAGAAAGAAAAAGGCAGGAGGTGTAATGGTGCTTAATGAAAGAAAGAAAAGAATCCTGCAAATAATTATTGAAGATTATATCTCTACTGCTGAACCAGTTGGCTCTCGCACCATTGCCCGCAAGTATGATTTAGGTCTGAGCCCGGCTACGATTCGTAACGAGATGTCAGATCTGGAACTTTTGGGTTATTTGGAACAACCGCATACATCAGCTGGCAGAATACCATCAGCAATGGCTTATCGCTTTTATGTTGATTCCATGGTTGAACCCGGCAATCTTACAGAGAATGATCAGGCATTGATTGATGCCTGGTACCGTGAACGTATCAGAAACATTGATGAAATTTTCCAATCAACTGCGAAAATATTGTCGAGGATGACCAAAAATGTTTCAATGGTTTTAGCCAACAGACAGATAAATCGTCTTTTCCGGTATGTCAAGTTCTTGCCATTGGATGGGCAGAGAGCAATTCTGTGCCTCATTACCGACGATGGCATCGTGGATAATTGCGTTATTGATGTTCCGCTTGGTATGAAACAGGAGGAAATGGATTATTTGGCAAATCGAATCAGCAATAAACTGCAAGGCCATAATATTGCTGAAATCAATGGTGAAATGCTGCGAGATGTTTATACTGAATTGGCAAGCGACAAGCAGCTCTTCTCTTCAATTTTGACGGCTTTAAAGCATGTCGGTTCCAGCAGTAATGAACAAAGAGTCTTCTTAGGCGGAACAAGACAGTTATTAAATCAACCTGAATTTCGCAATGTTGAGAGAATCAAAGATCTTTTGGCTATTCTTGAAGAAGAGAAGGTCCTGAAAGATATTCTCCACGCAGGTGAAAATTCTGGCATAAAAATCACAATAGGCTCCGAAAATAAATTTACTGGTATCCAAGACTGCAGCATGGTACAAGCTACTTACCGGTTAAACGGCAGAGTAGTGGGCACAATGGCGGTACTTGGACCAACAAGAATGGAATATGGCAAGATAATTTCGGTTATGGATTATCTGCATCAATATTTGCGAGCCCTGTTTGGTGAGGATAAGAAATAAGCAAATGCAAAGGAGGAAGCGTGTTGCAGAAACAAGAGACACAAGAAGTACTTGAAGAAATCAAGCAGGAAAACGTTGAGCCTGTTGCAACAGAAACTGTTGAAAATAAAGGTGATGCGACTGAAGAAATACCGGTTCCTGTGCCAGATGAGAAGGATCAGAAAATTGAAGAACTGCAAAATCGTATTTTGCGTTTGCAGGCTGATTTCGATAATTTCCGCCGCCGGACAACAAAAGAACAAGCACAATTATCAACATTTGTTACTGCCAATGTTGTAGAGAAATTTCTGAAAGTGCTTGATAGCTTTGAACGTGCGGAAGAAAGCGTTGCTAAGGCTAATGATGTTGAAAGCATCCGTGTTGGTTTGGAAATGATTCAAAGGCAGTTGACACAAATTTTCAAAGAGCTTGCTGTGGAGGAAATTCCGGCACAAGGCCAGAAATTCGATCCTTCTTTCCATGAAGCAGTTATGCGGGGAGAGAATACAGATCTTGAGGATGATACTATTGAAGCTGTATTCGAAAAGGGCTATAAGCTCAATGACAAAGTAATTCGTCATAGCAAAGTTAAAGTAGTAAGTAACAATTAGTTTTTAATTCACTTAGTTTAAATAGAAAACAGGTTTTTGAGGAGGAATAAAAAATGTCTAAAGTTATTGGTATTGACTTAGGTACAACGAATTCTGTAGTTGCTGTAATGGAAGGTGGCGAACCAACCGTTATTTCTACTCAGGAAGGCGGTCGTTTAACCCCTTCTGTTGTTGGTTTTTCTAAATCCGGTGAGCGTCTGGTTGGACAATTAGCAAAAAGACAGGCTATTTCTAATCCTGATCGTACTATCAGTTCCATTAAACGTCACATGGGAACTGATTACAAAGTAACAATTGATGATAAGAAATATTCTCCGGAAGAAATTTCCGCGATGATTCTGCAAAAATTGAAAGAAGATGCTGAAAAATATTTGGGCGAAAAAGTAACGCAAGCCGTTATCACCGTACCGGCTTACTTCAGCGACAGCCAACGTCAGGCAACTAAAGATGCTGGCAAAATCGCAGGCCTCGAAGTTCTGCGTATTATCAACGAGCCTACTGCTGCTGCACTGGCTTATGGTATTGATAAAACAAACGATCACACCGTTTTGGTTTATGACCTTGGCGGCGGCACATTCGACGTTTCCATCCTTGAGATGGGCGACGGCGTTTTCGAAGTTAAAGCAACAAATGGTGATACACATCTTGGCGGCGATGACTTTGATGAACGTATTATGAACTGGATGATCGGCGAATTTAAGAAAGAAACCGGTATCGATCTTTCTGTTGACCGCATGGCTTTGCAACGTTTGCGCGAAGCTGCAGAAAAAGCAAAAATTGAATTGTCCGGTGTTTTGACTACCAACATTAACCTGCCGTTCATTACTGCAGGTGCTGATGGCCCTAAACATCTTGATATGAATCTTACCAGGGCTAAATTTGATGAATTAACAGCTGATCTTGTTGAAAGAACAATGGGACCAACTCGTAAAGCATTAGCTGATGCAGGTTTGACTGCAAATGATATTGAAAAGGTTATCCTGGTTGGCGGATCTTCCCGTATTCCGGCTGTTCAGGATGCTATCAAGAAAATATTGGGCAAAGAACCACATCGTGGCGTTAACCCGGATGAATGCGTAGCAGTTGGCGCTGCCATTCAGGCAGGTGTTCTGGCTGGCGAAGTAAAAGACGTTCTGCTTCTTGATGTAACTCCATTGTCCTTGGGTATTGAAACTCTGGGTGGAGTATTCACGAAGATTATTGACCGTAATACCACTATCCCAACATCTCGTAAACAAGTATTCTCCACTGCTGCTGACAATCAACCTTCCGTTGATATTCATGTCCTGCAAGGTGAACGTGAGATGGCAGCCGACAATAAAACTCTTGGCCGTTTCGAACTGGGCGGTATTCCGGCAGCTCCGCGTGGTATCCCTAAGATCGAAGTTGCTTTCGACATTGACGCCAACGGTATCGTAAATGTTAGTGCTAAAGATCTTGGCACTGGCAAAGAACAAAAAATTACCATCACTTCTTCCGGCACCTTGAATAAGGACGAAGTTGAGCGTATGGTTAAAGAAGCAGAAGCTAATGCTGAAGCTGATAAAAAACGCAAAGAAGTTGTTGAAGTACGCAACCAGGCTGATTCTCTCTGCTATCAAGCTGAAAAAACCATTAAAGATATGGAAGGCAAAGGCAGCGAAGAGTTAGTTAAAAAAGTAGAAGCAGCACTTGTGACACTGAAAGAAACGCTGAAAGGCGACGATGCAGAAAAAATTAAAGCTGATACAGAAGCATTGACAAAACCGCTTTACGAACTGTCTGCAGAGCTTTATAAACAAACCGAGGCAGCTAAGGGCCCAGAAGGTGCTGCAGGCGGCGAAAAGAAAGCAACGGATGACGTAGTTGATGCAGAAGTTGTCGACGAAGATAAAAAATAATTAGCCTTAGGATGGTGTGAACTTTGAGCAAAAGAGATTATTATGACGTGCTAGGCGTTTCTAAGACTGCCACCGCGGACGAAATTAAAAAAGCATATCGCAAATTGGCGCGTCAGTATCATCCTGATGTGAACAAAGACAATCCTGATGCAGCTGAAAAATTCAAAGAGTGTTCTGAAGCTTACAGCGTTTTGTCCGATGAAACAAAACGTACCCAGTACGACCAATTCGGTCACGCCGCCTTCGAAAACGGAGGCGGCGCTGGTGCTGGTGCCGGTGGTTTTGGTGGATTTGGCGGCACTGGCGGTATGGAAGATATTTTTGACATGTTTTTTGGCGGACAGGGTCGTGGTGGCTTTGGCTCCTCTCGCCGGAGCAAGAATGGGCCGCAGCGTGGCGCAGATTTACGTTTAGATCTGGAAATAACTTTTGAGGAAGCCGCTTTCGGCGTTGAAAAGGAAGTAAGACTCAATAGAGAAGATACCTGTGATCACTGTCAAGGTTCCGGTGCGGAGCCGGGCAGTGAAATAGAGGTTTGCCCTGATTGCCATGGCACCGGAGAAATCCAGTTTACACAAAACACGATGTTTGGACAGATGGTTAACGTGCGTCCTTGCGCACGCTGTCATGGTGAGGGCAAGATATTTAAGAACCCTTGTAAGGTATGTGGCGGCAGCGGCAGGCTGAAAAAGGAAAAGAAACTTAAGGTCAAAATTCCTGCAGGGGTTGATACTGATTCCCGCTTGCGCGTATCAGGCGAAGGCGAAGCAGGCGTCAGAGGCGGTTCAAAAGGCGACTTGTATGTCTACCTTTATGTGAAACCGCACAAGTTTTTTGAACGTGATGGTACGACTATCCTCTGTGAGGTACCTATTAATATTGTACAGGCTACTTTGGGTGCTGAAATCAAAGTCCCTACGCTTGATGGACAGGTAGTGATGAAGGTGCCGGAAGGAACACAGCCTGGCAAAGTATTGAGACTTAAAGGAAAAGGTATTGCCAGCCTCCGCAACGGTGTGCGTGGCGATCAACTGGTAACCATCAAAGTGGTTGTTCCTAATAAGCTTACGGATAAACAAAAGGATGCCTTGAAAAAGTTTGCTGATGTCAGCGGCGATAACATTAATCCTGAAGAAAAGAGCTTTTTGAAGAAAATTGCAGATTTATTTAAATAAGGCTATATATTCCCGGCCGAACATAGATAGGAGCAGTTAAATGCAATGGGTTGAAGTTAGTATTCAAACTACACATGCAGCTACGGAGGCAGTAGCTGATGTCTTCCATTCTTTGGGGGCTGGCGGGGTTGTTATTGAAGACCCGTTGCTGCTCAATACTTTGCGTACGTCGGGTACTTGGGAACTGTGTGATATTCCTGAACAGGAAAATACGGAAATAGTTGTAGTTACAGCTTATTTCCCTGATGACAGTGAATTGCATGATCGGCTGGCAACAGTAGAAGAAGAGATGGCAGCAATAGAAGAGCGTATTGGCTCTTGCCGGTTTGGCAATACCTGTTTCCGTACCATATCAGAGACTGATTGGGAGAATGAATGGAAACAATTTTTCCATACAACCCGCATTACCGAACATATTGTCATAAAACCAACATGGGAAGAGTATGAAGCTGAACCGGAAGATAAGGTAATTGAACTTGATCCCGGCATGGCCTTTGGTACGGGGACTCATCATACTACAGGTATGTGTATGCGCAGGTTGGAAAAGGTTATTGAACCTGGCATGACGGTTTTTGATGTTGGTGCCGGCAGCGGTATACTTTCGATTGCGGCAGCTAAACTCGGCGCTAAAAATGTCAAAGCCATCGATATTGATGCAACGGCTGTAAAGGTTGCACGCGAAAATGTTGCCAATAACAATTTATCATCAGTAATTGAAGTTGCCAAAGGCGACTTGCTGCATGCAACAGAGGGCAAAGCTGATGTCATTATCGCTAATATTATTGCTGACATAATTATTATGCTGTTGCCTGATATTCCTGGTAAATTGAACGAAGACGGTATTTTCCTGGCAAGTGGTATTATTTCCGATCGTCTTGAGGATGTAACGGAGGTTGCTAAAAATAACGGCCTTTACGTTGAAGCAGTTGATACCCAAGGCGGCTGGGTAGTTATGCAAATGCGCAGGGAGGAATAACTTTGCATCGGTTTTTCATTCCGCAGCCTTTTGCGGAAGAAATGCAAATAATAGGTGCAGACGCTCATCATATCAGTAATGTCCTGAGGATGCGTGTCGGCCAGCATATTCAGATTGTTAGCAGCGACCGGGTTACGGCTTTGATGGAAATCAAGGCTTTAACAACGGACGCTGCTTTCGTACGTCTAGTTAAGCGTATTGAACAAGTGAATGAACCTTCTGTAAGGATCATTCTTGCGCAAGGTTTGGCTAAGGGCGAGAAAATGGACTTTATTATTCAGAAGGCTGTTGAAGTAGGTGTTAACACGATTGTTCCGGTTGCAATGGAATATTCAGTGGTAAAGCTTGATAAGAATAAGGCCGAGAAAAAGGTCGAAAGATGGCAGAAAATAGCTGAAGAAGCGGCCAAACAAAGCAAACGTGATATAGTTCCGGAAGTAACAAGTGTTATGGATCTGGATGAAGTTTTGCATAGTTTTGCTGGGTCTGCCAAATTAATGGCTTATGAAGGCGAAACCAAATCAGGCTTAAAGAAAGTATTATTAGCAATACAGAACAGAGAAGAGATTTTACTTATTATTGGTCCTGAAGGTGGTATAGCAGAAAAAGAGCTCAAAGCGGCTGAATTAGCTGGCGCACAGACTTTCAGCCTTGGCAACCGCATTTTAAGAACAGAAACAGCAGGGCTTGTCTCTGCAACAGCCATTTTATATGAAACAGGAGACTTGGGAGGCTAGCAGATGAAGAAAATAGCTTTTTATACTTTGGGCTGCAAGGTCAACCAAGCAGACACAGCCAGCATGGAGAGATTATTCCGTGAGGCTGGATATGAAATTGTCGATTTTGCTGAAAAAGCTGACATATATTTAATTAATACCTGTGTTGTTACCAATATGGGACAAAAAAAATCGAGACAGATGATTCATCGTGCGATTCGTAAAAATCCAAATGCTTTCATTGTAGTTTCCGGCTGTTATCCGCAGACGGCCGCTGAAGAAGTAAAAGCAATACAGGGAGTAGATCTTATTATTGGCAATCAGGACAGGGCGGCAGTAGTATCTCTTGTGGAAGCTGCAGCTACTGAACAGAGCATTGATGCCTATGATAACGTGAAGAAATTAAGCGCGCAGACAGCTTTTGAAGAATTATCAGCCGACTGTGAAACAGAAAAAACAAGAGCTTTCCTGAAAATTCAGGAGGGTTGTAATCAGTTTTGCACATATTGCATCATACCTTATGCACGCGGGCCACTGCGTTCGCGAAGCTTGGAGAATATCAAAGCTGAAGTGGAAAAGCTGGTTGCAGCTGGATTTAGCGAAGTTGTTTTAATAGGCATACATTTAGGCGCCTATGGCAAAGAGCTAAATAACGGTATCAGTTTGACCGATGCTGTCAAGGCAGCTCTTGCGGTTCCTGGTCTTGCGAGAGTGCGACTAGGCTCTTTAGAGTCTGTGGAAGTTGACGATGCTTTGCTGGATTTAATGGTAAGCGATGAAAGACTGCAGCGCCAATTGCATTTACCATTGCAATCTGGTTGTGACGCTGTGCTGAAAAGCATGCACAGACCTTATGACACCAAGATTTTTGCAGAACTGCTTCAAAAAATTCGGGCAAAATTACCAGATGTAGCTATTACTACTGATGTTATTGTTGGTTTCCCCGGTGAAACAGAAGAAAATTTTGCGACAACAAGAGAGTTTGTTAAGTCTTGTGGCTTTAGCAAGATTCATATTTTTCCCTTTTCACCACGAAAAGGTACCCCTGCCGCTTCCTTCAGCGAAGTTGTCGCGGAAAAGACAAAACAAAGACGCGTGGAAGAATTATCCCAGGTAGACAGAGAAAGTCATGAGCAATATTGTGATTCTATGCTTGATAAAACTGTATCAGTATTATTTGAGCAGGAAGCAGAGAAAGACTTATGGGAAGGTCTTAGCGGCAATTATGTAAGAGTATATGTCAGAAGCAAGGCTGATTTGTCAGGTAAGATCTGCAAAGTAACCTTGAAAAGCCTTTATAAAGACGGCATGACTGGAGAATTACTCTGAGTTATTGTAAATTTTCTTGTAAATGAAGGATTATTCGCTATCTTAGCGAATATGTCATTCGTACGAAGAAGGGGGGGATAAAAGATGGATGATTGCATTTTTTGTAAGATAATCAAAGGTGAAATACCCTCAAAAAAAGTTTATGAAGACGAAGAAATGATTGTTATTCATGACGTCGCACCTGGTGCCCCCTGCCATGTTTTGTTACTTCCGAAAAAACATATGCAGAATATAATCACTGCCGATATGAAAATTGTGCAGCATGTTATGAGTAAAGTCGGCGAGATAGCCAAAATGTTGGGCGTTGACGAAAGTGGTTTCCGTGTAGTAATCAATACTGGAGCCGATGGCGGACAAAGTGTAGAACACCTTCATTTTCATCTGCTTGGCGGCAAGAAGCTTGGCTGGCCGCCTTGCTAGAAGCTTGACAGCTAGTGCCGCTCTGAAGTATAATGAAACGGTGTAATGAATATATGCACTTCCCTAAAGGTCGTCGTGGAGGGAGGGAGAACAGATGACAGAAATCAAAGTTGGCAAAACGGAGACACTTGATAGCGCACTCCGCCGCTTTAAAAGAGCAACCCAAAAGGCTGGGGTTCTTTCTGAGGTTAGAAAACGCGAACACTATGAAAAACCTAGCGTAAAGCGTAAAAAGAAATCCGAGGCAGCAAGAAAGCGCAAGACCAGATAATTGGGAGGCCTCTGTATGTCTATTAAAGACCTTTTGACAGAAGATATGAAACAAGCAATGAAGGACAAAGAAAGCGGCAAGCTGCGCTTGAGTGTCATTCGTATGGCTCGTGCTAACATTAAGAACATCGAAATCGATGAAAAGCGGGAACTGAACGATGATGAGGTTCTGGCTGTTTTGATGAAAGAAGTAAAGATGCGTCAGGATTCTTTAGAGGAATTTACTAAGGCCGGACGTGAAGAACTTGTTGAGCAGGCGAAGCAAGAAATTGCTATTCTCAGAAAATATCTTCCTGAACAGTTAAGTGATGAAGAGTTGAAAGCTTTAGTTGAAGAAGCTGTTGCTGAAACTGGAGCTGCTGGCCCGAAAGATATGGGTAAGGTTATGGCTGCTTTGATGCCAAAAACAAGAGGCCGTGCTGATGGTAAACGTATTAATACCATGGTACGTGAGCTTTTGAAGTAAAAACATGATGGGAGGGTAATTTTACCCTCCTTTTTTGTTTACCTTTTTGCAATAAAATTTGCCGAACATTTTATTACAAAGTATAATATTTGTGTAATCTGAGTGCGGAGGGACAAATATGAAGAAATCAATGCTGCTATTTACATTGTTGCTTGTGTGTCTGCCTTTAATTGATGCAGAAGCTGCGAAGGTTCTGCCGATTGATTTGTACCCCAATAATGAAGATTTGGCAGGAAGATGGTTTTTGTTCCCCCAGGTCAAAGCGGTGCTGCTTACCGTAATTATTTTGGGGATTCTTACCGAAGTTAAAACTGCAGGTGCCGGTATTGCCGGTGGTATCGCAATTATCGCAGCGGCTGCACTATTCGGCATGAATTTTGTAAGTGGTGTCGGTAGTTGGCTGGAAGTGCTGTTATTTATCGTTGGCATGGGCCTTTTGATTTTGGAAGTTTTTGTTCCTGGTTTTGGGCTTTTTGGCATTGCTGGCATTTTAAGCATACTGGCTAGTTTTTATTTTGTGCTGGGTGGCAATGCTTCCGCATTGAATTGGCTGGCAATCAGCATAGTTGCCGCTTTGACACTTTTTGCACTGCTGATAAAATATTTACCTTCAAATCCTGCCTGGAATTTGTTTGTTTTAAAAGATAAACAGGAAAACAGTGAGGGTTATAGTGTTACGCCGGATTTGACACAATACGCTGGAAAATCAGGAGTTGCCGTTACGACATTAAGACCGGCAGGCATCGCGCTTATTGATGGTATTCGCATAGATGTGGTAACTTTCGGAGATTACATTGATGCAGGTACCAATATTGTGGTTGACAAAGTTGAAGGCAGCAAAATTTTCGTAAAAAAGCAAGCAAAAGAGGAGTAATAACTATAAAAATATAAAGGAGTTGAAGTAAGTAATGTTACAATTTATTCTCGGCAGTGGTTTCGTAATTATTCTGGCTGTTCTCGTTATAGTTCTGTTCTTGAATTTTGTGCCTATTGGGTTGTGGATTTCTTCCATGGCGGCTGGTGTCGATGTAGGTATCTTTAATTTGATTGGTATGCGCTTGCGTCGTGTTCCGGCTTCCCAAATTGTTCTGCCGTTGGTAAAAGCTAATAAAGCTGGCCTTGGCGTGAATGTCAATCAGTTAGAAGCACATTATCTGGCTGGTGGTAATGTTGATAGGGTAATTGATGCCTTGATTGCCGCGCAAAGAGCTGAGATACCATTGACATTTGAACGTGCCTGCGCAATTGATTTGGCCGGGCGTGATGTTCTGGAAGCTGTGCAGATGAGTGTTAATCCAAAAGTTATTGAGACTCCTCTCGTTTCAGCAGTTGCCAAAAATGGTATTGAGCTGAAAGTTAAAGCACGTGTAACAGTTCGCGCGAATATTGATCGTTTGGTCGGCGGCGCAGGTGAAGCAACTATCATTGCCCGTGTAGGTGAAGGTATTGTGACGAGTGTTGGTTCCTCGCAAGATCATAGCGAGGTGCTGGAGAATCCTGATCACATTTCAAAGACTGTTTTAGCTAAAGGTTTGGATGCAGGTACAGCCTTTGAAATCCTTTCCATAGATATTGCGGATGTTGATGTTGGCCGTAATATCGGTGCGGAACTCTTGACTGATCAAGCTGAGGCTGACAAACGCATTGCCCAAGCTCGTGCTGAAGAAAGACGTGCAATGGCTGTTGCTAAAGAGCAGGAAATGAAAGCAGCTGTACAGGAAATGCAGGCAAAAGTTGTGGAAGCTCAATCTGAAGTTCCTAAGGCTTTGGCAAAAGCATTGGAAACAGGAAACCTTGGTGTTATGGATTATTATCGTATGAATAATATCATAGCTGATACCAAGATGCGTGAAGTAATTGGTGACACTGGTGCAGATCAGGATTTGGCGAAAGGTGATCACACAAAATAGAACGTCAGTGAGGATAAAATGGATAATATCTTATTTCTGATTGTTTGGGGTTTATTTATTTTTGTGTTGCCTAATATTTTTGGCAAAAAAAATAAAAAGGATAAGCCCTATGAATATCCTGATGAAAAAGTTGATACAGCAGCGACTGCAAAAACTAAAAATAGCGAAAGTCCATGGCTGACCTGGGGATTGCCGGAAAAGAAGCAACAAGAACCGGAGATGCAAAAAGAAGTAACAACTACTTCCGAGTATATGTCAGCATTGAAACGCATCAGACAGGAAAAACCGGTTCAGCAGCCTGCAGCGCCTTTCGCTGTAAAAGACGTAAGGCCAAAGAAACGTTTGACATGTAATGATTTAAGACGTGGCGTTATCATGGCGGAAGTTTTAGGTAAACCGCGGGCGCTTAATCCCTATAACGATCAATTTTAAGAAATAAAAAAAGTACACGGCGAAGGTCTGAAAAAATAGACATTTGCCAGTGTACTTTTTTTCTTGCAAAGTAGTAAAAGAAAAGCTTATAATATTGCCTGCAAGTTTATGGAATGGATAATAAAGAATATGGCTATATGCTAAAAATATTATTGAAAGGAGACTTGAATTTCATGCTGAAAAAGGTTGCCGCGATTCATGATTTGTCATGCGTAGGGCGCTGTTCATTAACAGTTGTCATACCACTTTTGGCAGCAATGGGAGTTCAGGCCTGTCCTCTGCCTACGGCAGTTTTAAGTTCACACTCTGGGGGATTCCAAAAGGTTGTTTGCAAGAATTTAACGGAAGAAATGAAGCTGTTTAGTGAACAATGGGAAATGAACAAGCTTGAATTCGATTGTATTTACAGTGGTTATTTGGCTTCAGTCGAACAAATTGAAATAACTAAAAATTTTATAAGAAAATTTATCAATAAAGGAAATCTGATCTTAGTAGATCCAGTTATGGGTGATGAGGGAAAACCTTATTCTTTAATTACACCGGAACTTATTGCGAATATGAGGACTTTGATTGCGGAAGCAGATATAATTACTCCAAATTATACGGAGGCCTGTTTCCTTTTGAAAAAGGATTACCAAGGTAGTGACGTAAATTGGCGCGATTTGCTGCCGTGGTTAACTGAACTTGCTGAGATTGGGCCTGAGCGAGTAGTTATAACCGGAATTCCTGACAAAAGCAAACTGGTTAACTTGGGCTATGAGAGAAGTACAGGCTCATTTTTTGTAGCTTCTAACGAACGCCTAGGCGAGAGGTATCCGGGAACAGGAGATATTTTTGCCAGTGTCCTATTAGGAAGATTACTGTGTGAAGAAGGATTTGGTACAGCGTTGTACAAGGCTGGTAATTTCGTTGCCGAGGCGATTGCGGCTACACAAGAATTGGATTTGCCGGTACGAGAAGGGCTGGCCTTTGAACACGTAATTGAGCAGTTGAACTTTTAATCTGTCCCCCCTACAATAAAAAAAACTGACTGTTTGTTTCGCAATTGATGTGTTGTATACTTGACATTAAAAAAGTGAGGTGTATTTGCATGACAAATAGAAGCCTGAATGTTAAAGATTTAGCTTATATCTCAGTTTTGGCTGCGCTTTGCGTTCTTGCAACTTTTATAAAAATACCTTTTGGTTCCGGAGCCATGGTTCATTTAGGGACTGGTATGGTGTTTACGTCAGGAATTTTATTTGGTGGTGTTTATGCAGGCTGGGCAGCTGCTGTCGGGTCAGCATTTTATGATCTTTTAATGGGATTTTCGCCTTATACTTTTTGGTCATTCTTTATAAAAGGTATCGCTGGATATTTGGTGGGAATGATTGCGATGGGACCATTCCCTGCTTATGGAAAAACGTCTGCACGAGCTGGATTTTTGCGCATTGTTCTTGCTTGTTTTGTTGGTGCGATGTGGACTCTTATGGGGTATGTTTTAGCTTGGTGGAGCGTTATTGGCAGCTTGAGTGTTGCTTTGGCCAATATACCTGCAAGTCTTTTGACTTCAGGCGTGGGTTTCGTAGTCGCTATGCTTTTATATCCACGTTTGCGCGGATATATAGAACAGAATTTCAGATAATTTGGAGGTTTTTTATGAAGGATTTTTTAGCAGGTATATTGTTGGCAGGCATGCTTATTTTTTCCCAAAATACTGCTAATGCCGCCAGTCAAAATGTAACAGCAACGCAGGTTCAACAAAAAGACAGTACAGAAAAAGTAAAAATTGTACCTACGGAAGCAAGTTATACTGTAGCCATTATACCGACTTTGGATATGTCCGGAATGGAAGAAAAAGAAAGGACTGTGGCACAGCATGCAATAAAAAATGCTTTTGAACAGAAATACCCCAAGAAAATAACGAAAGTTAAAGTATTAAGCGAAAAAACCGTTGTCGAAGCGGTACATAGACATCCTTTTGAAAATTATGATGCACCAGTTCTCTCCGAGCTCATCGCTATTGGCGAAGATTTAAAGGCAGATAAGGTAATCTATCTTTCTCTTGAACCAACAAAAAGCGAAGAAGACGGATTCAGGATAATTGTCGGTACTCAGACTTATGCATCGGAAGTAAGTATGAAAATGAAATGCGTTGATGTCAAGAACAAGGTTTATTTATTTAACCAGCTTGTGGTGAAAGAAGGTTCTTCTTCAGCTATTTCTTTCTGGAAATTTGGTGGAGCCAGCAAGAGCCGCAGCGTTAAAAAAGCTGTAAATGCTTGCATGGAAGAACTTTTGACAAATATAGAATAACATTATGAAGCATTTGGCACCTCTTATCTCAGCACATTTAATAGCTAAGATAAGAGGTGTATTTTATTCAATAGAATAAATATTGCAGGAATATTGTACTCTTGAAGAGAATTTAACCTTATTTCGTAATGAGGAGATAGAGATTATGTTAAATAATGTTGATTTGTCCTTGAAAGCTGATAAAGATGATTATGAAAAACTATTTGAAATTTATGCCGATAAACTTGGCTATTTGCAAAGAAAACTTAGAGATTTAGAAATACCTGTGATTGTTTTATTTGAAGGCTGGCATGGTTCTTTACGTGGAACTTTGGTCAACCGTCTTCTTTCAGCTTTGGACCCACGAGGCTTTAAAGTGCATTCTGCAGCTAAAACAAATTGTAATTATAATGAAATGCCTTATTTTGCACCTTTCTGGTCGGAACTGCCGCCTAAAGGTGCCTTTAGTATTTATAATGGCAGTTGGTATTATCGCAAGCTGGAAAATGAGGCAAGGGGAGTATTAAAGAACGAAGACAAAATTTCTTATGATGATATCAATACATTTGAACGTCAATTGACTGATGATGGTTATTTGATAGTTAAACTTTTCCTGCATATTTCACAGCAAAAACAAAAGAAAAACTGGGAAAAACTGGGAAAAATTTATGGCAAGGAATGGCATAAGATTACTTCTAATGAAGATGAACCGAGAGCATACGATGATTATTATTCAGTTTATGAAAAAATGTTTGACGCGACAGATAAGAACTACGCTGCTTGGCATGTTCTGCCGGCCGAAGATTTGCGTTATGCGGAGCTGCAAATATTCGAGGTGCTGTTTGCGGAAATAGAAAATTACTTAAGTGCAAAAAAGCATATTGCTCAAAAAGCAACTGTTCATTTAACACCTGATGTTCCAAATATTTTAAACAGCGTTGATTTGTCAGTGCAAACTGACAAGGAGACTTACAAGGAAGAATTGAAAAAGTATCAGAAACGTCTCAGGACATTGCAGTTTGATTTGTACAAGCATAAAATACCTGCAGTTGTTGTTTTTGAGGGTTGGGATGCCAGCGGAAAAGGTGGAGCGATTCAAAGGCTGACTTCTTTTCTTGACCCGTTGGGTTACCAGGTTATCCCTATTGGCGTACCAAATGTTGTTGAAAAACAGTATCATTATTTATGGCGCTTTTGGCAGCATTTGCCAAAAAATGGCGAAATTACAGTTTTTGACCGCTCCTGGTATGGACGCGTCCTTGTGGAGCGAGTGGAAGGTTTTGCTGCTGAGGGCGAATGGCAGCGTGCTTACCAGGAAATCAACGAGACCGAAGAACAATGGCTGAGACACGGTGTTTTATTGGCAAAGTTTTGGCTGCAAATTGATAAAGATGTACAATATCAGAGGTTTGAGGAGAGAAAAAGTAATCCAGACAAAGAGTGGAAAATAACTGAAGAAGACTGGCGCAACCGTAAAAAATGGGATCAGTATGAATTGGCGGTCAATGAGATGCTTTACAGAACTAGCACTGATTATGCACCTTGGACAATTGTTGAGGCTAATTCTAAATATTATGCCAGGTTGAAAGTTTTGGCGACAGTAGTTGATCTATTTGAACGAGGTCTGAAAAATAACTAAGCTTGGTTTATTTAACTGTGAATGGTTTTCAGCTATAATAGTAAAGGTATGTAATACTTTTGGAGGTTTGTTGTGAGCTGGGAAATAAAAAACAAAATGAAACAAATTTTAGATAAAGAACAAGGAGCGCAGGTTTTTGCTGCGGGAGCAAGACGTCAGGTAGCTTTTATTTATCCCAATGCCTATAATATTGGCATGTCTAATTTAGGGTTGCAGATTCTGTATAAAGAAATGAATGGCAGAGGCGACACGGCTTGTGAACGTTTTTTTCTACCGGATAAGAAGGCACAAATTGATTACCTGAAAACTAAGACTCCGCTACTGAGTATAGAAACACAGAGACCTTTGGCTGATTTTGAAATCATTGCAGTTATGATGTCTTTTGAAATGGACTACCTCAACTTGTTGACTATGCTGAAGATGGGTAAGGTAGGGTTATTAGCGTCAGAGAGAAAAGAAAGAGAACCTTTAATCATTATTGGCGGCCCGTGTGCGACTTTCAACCCGGAACCGCTTGCAAACTTTGCTGATGCCTTTGTCATTGGTGAAGGTGAACAAACAGTTAATGCAATTCTTGATACCGTTTATCGAGCTAAGAATGAAGGTAAATCAAAAGAAGAAATTCTGTTGAGTCTGGCTAATTTGCCAGGTGTGTATGTTCCCAGGTTTTATAAGCCTGTTTATGATGATGATGGGCGCTTTGCTGCTATAGCAGCTGCTAAGGGTGTACCTGCAACAATAAAAAGACAATGGGTGCGGCAATTAGATAATTTTTCTGGTAATTCTGCTATCCTTTCTTCAGAAACTGAATTCGAAAATATGTATATTATCGAAGTTGCACGTGGTTGTGGCAGACACTGCCGTTTTTGTATGGCTGGTTATTGCTTCCGGCGTCCAAGAGCAAGAAATCTTGAGAAAATCATCAAGGCTATTAAGGAACGTCCGGCAAGATCGAAGAAAGTTGGTTTAATGGGAGCGGCTGTTTCAGATTTTCCACAGATTAAAGAATTAACAAAGTTTCTTGTTGATAACGGAATACCTTTTACGGTGGCATCTTTGCGCGCTGATAGTCTGGATCGCGAACTGGCAGAAGCCTTGGCCCGCAGCGGACAGAAGACGATGACCGTAGCACCCGAGGCCGGCAGCGAACGTATGCGCAAAGTTATTAACAAGGGAATAAGTGAAGATGATATATACAAAGCAGTAGAATTGGCCACAGCGGCGGGCATGAAAAATATTAAGCTATATTATATGATAGGTTTGCCGACAGAAGAAGATGACGATATAGATGAAATGATTGCCATGGTGGCAAGAGTCCGTGCCAAAATGGATGAGGTTGGTAATAAGGGAGATCTGGTTATCAGCATTAATGCTTTTGTGCCTAAACCTTTCACACCTTTTCAGTGGTCGCCTTTGGCGCCTGTTAAACTATTAAAAAAGAGATTTAACAAAATTACGGAAGCTTTCCGTAAGGAAAAACATGTGTTTATTCAGACAGAATCTTTGAAAGAAACGGTACTGCAGGCTGTTCTGGCCAGAGGCGACCGCAATATGGGTGACATTCTTTACAAAGCAGTAACTATATATGACGGCAACTTCAAGCAGTCCTTGCAAGCAGCCGGTGTTGATCCTGAACAGTATGCTGAGCGCACTTTGGATATGAAAGCTGCTTTGCCGTGGTCACATCTTGATATGGGATTGGATGAAGGTTACCTTGCCGCTGAATGGGAAAAAGCTAAAAAACTTGCCTTTACCATTCCGTGCTTTGAAAATTGCAAGCGCTGCGGTGTTTGCAAGGAGAGAAAAGATGACTGAATTTTTATTAAGAGAAAGCAATGGAATTTGGTATGGGTTCTTCCCTACGCTGGAAAAGCTTGGCTTTACACATGCCTTTACCTGCAGATTTCACGGCAATAGCGATTTGCCGTCCGGCGGTCTTAATATGGCTCTGCATGTTGGGGATGCACAACAAAATGTTGTACAGAACAGAAAAGCTGTAGCAGAGGCATTATCGGTGGAAGCAGTGAGAATAACAACTTGCGAACAAATTCATGGCAGTAATATAGAGGTTGTTACGCCAGAAAAAATTGGCAGCGGAGCTTTTAATCTTGCTGAAACCATAGCAGGCACTGACGCCTTGATTACCAAAGTTAAAGCTGTTCCGCTGATGCTCTTTTTTGCTGATTGTGTGCCTGTGGTTTTTGCTGATCCGGTAACAGGAGCAGTGGGAGTAGCACATGCTGGCTGGCGTGGCAGCGTCGCAGGCATTGCAGCGAAAACAGTGAAAAAAATGGTACAAGAGTTTGATGTTGTCCCTGAAAATCTGCTGGCTGCCATTGGGCCCTCTATCGGCTCTTGCTGCTATGAAGTAGATTCTACAGTTTACGAACAAGCAAAGCAATTTGATGCTTGTTTTACACCTACAAGTCTTGGGCACTGGCAATTGGATTTATGGAAAATGAATAGACAACAGCTTCTGCAAGAAGGTTTGAAACCTGAAAATATAATGTGTGCAGGCATTTGCACGGCAGATAATAGGGAGCTTTTCTTCTCTTACAGGGCAGAAGCAGGAAAAACCGGACGCTTAGCAGCAGTTATTTGCAGTAAATAGTGTGTATTTGGCTTAAATAATAGAGGAAAACAGTAATGGACAGCGAATAATTAACAGCTAGGAGGCATTGCTATGCTCAGTGAAAATATAGAAATAGTACAAACCAAAATCAATAATGCTTTAGCAATGCGCAAGGAGGCCAAAAAGACTGGTGAAACAGTTACTTTGGTTGCAGTGACTAAAAATCATCCTGCAGAGGTTATTCTTGCCTCCATGGCTCTTGGTATTAGCGATATTGGCGAAAATCGTGTTCAAGAAGCTAAACAGAAAAAAACTGTTGTTTCAAGCGGTCTTAAATGGCATTTGTTAGGGCATCTGCAAACTAATAAAGTCAAGCAGGCAGTAGAAATCTTCGATATCATTGAGTCCGTCGACAGTGAAAAAATTCTTACTGCTATTGACAAAGCTGCCGAACAGCAAGATAAAGTACAGGATATTCTTTTGCAGCTCAATATAGCTGGAGAGGAACAAAAAAGCGGCTTTGACAAAGAGTCTTATGAGGATATCCTTCCAAAAATAAGGAGCTTTAAAAATGTTCGCATAAGAGGAGTAATGGTAATTGCCCAAAAATGTGAGGATGTTGAAGAAACCAGGCCTATTTTTGAAAAAGGGTATGAGAAATTTTGCGAATTGAAACAATATCTTGGTGATGCAAACATTGATATCCTTTCTATGGGAATGACGCATGATTATTGGATTGCTGTCGAAGAGGGAGCCAATTCAGTTAGAATTGGCACAGCACTTTTTGGCGAGAGAGATTATGGCAGATAGAAATCAGGGGGTATGATGGCAAAATGAAGATAGTTGAGAAGATATGCGATACGCTTGGGCTTTATAAAGAAGTTGAGGAAGAAGTTGTTGAGCAGGAAGAAACTTTGCCAAATCCCAAACGTAATTTTGTGCGCAGCAATGAGCTGCCTAAAGAAGAAAAACAGCCGTTTTTCAGTAAAAAGCAGCCTGATGATGAGGGTAAGCTGATATCTTTACCACTCGCACAGAAACAAGTTAAGGTAATAGTGCTGGAACCTACCGGTTTTGATGATTCTCAGAAGGTGGCCGATCATCTGCGTAACAATCAGCCTGTGGTGGTTAATTTTGAGACTACAGACGGTGAAATAATGAAGCGCATGACTGATTTTATCAGCGGCACTATTTATGCACTGAACGGCAGCATGAAAAAAATCGGACGTAATATTTTAGTTTGTGCACCACAAAATGTCGATATCGACGCTGGAAGAACAGTATATGATGAAAAGGGTGAAGCACCTTGGGAAAAATAGGAACAATTGCCTTTATTGGCGGCGGTGCCATGGGCGAAGCAATTATTAAAGGAATTTTGCAGGCCAAGCTGGCTGAAGGGAAAGAGATAACGGTTAGTGATCCTTCCGCACAGCGTCTGGAATATTTGCAAAAACAATATGCCGTTAATGTCACTAAAGAAAATGTGGCAGCTGTAAAAAGCGCCAAGACAGTAGTTTTAGCTGTTAAACCGCAGATGGCTGATAAAGCTATTAACAACGCAGTTGCGCAGGCAATTGCCAAAGAAGCTGCGGTTGTATCTATAATGGGCTCAGTTGATCTTGAAAAATTACACTCATTAATACCTGAGCGGGCAATCATAAGAGTAATGCCGAATACTCCGCTTGCGGTAGGAGCAGGCATGAC
>CAYLRW010000026.1:0-19909 GCA_964386405.1 uncultured Acidaminococcales bacterium
TTGATAAGTCTGTCAGAACAAGAGTTTTTGATTATTTGAACGGTGTCAGCTATATCATTGGAGCGCAGGTAGAAAAAGTCAATGGTGATTTGATTATATATGCTCCGAGCACAGTAGGAATTGACAAAGAAGAAGTCAAAAAGACTCGTTCTTGGATTTAATTTAGATTTAATTTTGATTTTGGCCGGATGCCTATGGCATCCGGTTTTCTATTTATAATAGGAATTTTTAAATAAGAACTGATATAATAGATGACAAAAGAATATAAAACGGATATTTGAACGGAGGTAGCTGGTTAATGGAAAATGTGAAAGAAGACATTGCTAATGATATTCCCTTTATTCATTTGCATTGTCATACGAAGTATAGCCTGTTGGATGGCGCTTCTGATATAAAAAATCTAATCAGCTACGCCAAAGAATTGAACATGCCTGCCCTAGCAATAACTGACCATGGCGTCATGTACGGCGTAATTGAATTCTATCAGGAAGCTATGAAGCAAGGCATCAAGCCGATCATTGGCTGCGAGGTATATATAACATCAGGCTCTCATTTTGAAAGAGGGGTCAAAGAACGTGATAATCAATATCATTTGATTCTACTGGCTGAAAATAACGAGGGATACCAAAACTTGATGAAACTGGTATCTATAGCTCATTTAGAAGGATTCTACTATAAACCAAGAATCGACAAGGATATTTTAAGAAAATACAGTAAGGGAATTATTGGCTTAAGTGCATGTATAGCAGGCGAAATACCATCTCATATTATTCGCGGCGAACTGGAAACAGCAGAAAAATGTTTACAGGAATATGTTGAAATTTTTGGGCGTGAAAATTTCTTTTTGGAAATACAAAATCATGATATACCTGAGGAACATACTGCTGAGGTCGAACTGAAGCGCTTAGCTAAAAAGTACGGCCTAGGCTTGGTAGCGACTAATGACTTACATTACGTACGGCGGGAAGATGCAGAAGGGCAGGATATCCTTCTTTGCATTCAAACGGCGGCAACTGTAGACGATCCCATGAGAATGAAATTTGCTAACGATCAGTTTTACTTGAAAAGTAAGCAGGAGATGCTGGCTAGATTTTCTGAAGTACCTGAAGCTTTAAATAATACGCTGAAAATTGCCGAGCGCTGCAATGTTGAGCTGGAGTTTGGGCATCTATTATTGCCAGAGTTTCCCATCCCTGAAGGGGAAACAGTTACAGGATATTTGCGTGAGCTGTGTATGCAAGGATTGCCGACAAGGTATCCTGACCCGACGGCGGCAGTAATGAAACGTTTGGATTTTGAGCTGGAAGTCATTGATAAAATGGGTTATTCTGGCTATTTCCTGATTGTTTGGGACTTTATCAACTTCAGCAGAACCAAAAAGATTCCTGTGGGACCAGGACGTGGATCGGCTGCTGGCAGCATTGTAGCATATCTTTTGGGCATAACCAGCATAGATCCATTACGTTATGATTTACTATTTGAACGCTTTTTAAATCCAGAGCGTGTAAGCATGCCGGATATAGATGTTGATCTTTGTTATAACAGAAGAAAAGAAGTAGTCGATTATATTGTCAACAAATATGGCGCAGATCATGTTGCGCAGATTATAACCTTTGGAACTTTAGCTGCTAAGGCGGCAGTTAAGGATGTTGGACGTGCGCTGAGTATGCCAATAGCGACTGTTAATCAGGTTAATAAAATGATTCCCAATGAACTCGGTATTACGCTTGAAAAAGCATTGGCTGGGAGTAAGGATCTCCAAAACCTTTATAATAGTGACCCGAAAATAGAAAGACTTTTGAATTTGGCCCAGAAGGTTGAGGGCTCGCCGCGGCATACCTCTACACATGCTGCCGGTGTCGTTATTGCTCCTAAAATACTGACAGACTTTGTGCCTTTACAGAGAACTGCTGATGAGGAATATGTGAGTACGCAGTATGATAAAGATAAAGTCGAAGGACTTGGCCTGCTTAAAATGGATTTATTGGGTTTGCGTACCTTAACGGTTATTGATGATGCTCTTGCATTAATCAAGGAAAGTAAGGGCGTTGACCTGGATATTGAAAACATTGATCTGGCTGACGCTTCAACCTGCGACATGCTTTGCCGTGGAGATACAGTTGGAGTTTTCCAGATGGAGTCATCCGGCATGACTCAGCTGATGCGTGACCTCGCACCTGAAAGTTTTGCTGATTTAATACCGCTTGTAGCTTTATACCGTCCGGGTCCTCTTGGCACTGGCATGGTTGAAGATTTTGTTGCCGGCAGGCATGGGAAGAAAACAGCAAAATTGCTGCATCCTTTACTCGAACCGGTGCTCAAGGATACGTTTGGTGTAATTTTGTATCAGGAACAGGTTATGCAGATAACATCTGTATTAGCAGGTTTCAGCCTCGGGCAGGCAGATATTTTACGCCGCGCAATGGGTAAAAAGAAAGCCAAAGAACTTGATAGTATGAAAGAAGCTTTTATTGCAGGCGCGGAAAAAGAGCATGGAATAAAACGCGAGTTAGCAGAAGAAGTCTTTGCCCTTTTGCAACATTTTGCCGGTTATGGTTTTAATAAGTCACATTCGGCGGCATATGCTCTAGTTGCTTATCAGACAGCTTATCTTAAGGCACATTATCCGGTGGAATTCATGGCTGCAACCTTAAACAGCTATCTTACTAATGCTGAAAAGGTAAGCTGGTATATTAATGCATGCCGCGAAATGGGGATTTCGGTTTTGCCGCCAGACGTCAATGTCAGCGGAGCTGGTTTCTCTGTTGATGGTCATTCTATCCGTTTTGGACTGGCCGGTATCAAGAGTGTAGGCGATGCTGCAATTGAAAATATTTTGGAAGCCAGAAAAAAAGGCGGCGTATTTGAATCTTTGACAGATTTTTGCCAAAGAGTGAACAGTAACGGACTCAATAAAAGGGTAGTGGAATATCTTATCAAATGCGGCGCTATGGATGGCTTTGGCGCAAAACGTTCACAACTGTTAGCTGTTATGGATCAGGCACTGGATTTGGCTGCCAGCCGCCAAAGAGACGAGGCATCTGGACAGATAGGCTTATTTGGTGAAGAGGAATTTGAAAAGATTAATGAGCTGAAAATCCCGGATATAGCGGAGATGCCCAAAGAAGAACTTTTGTCGCTGGAAAAAGAAATTATTGGTTTCTATGTAACGGGGCATCCTTTGGATAAATACCGTAAAAATCTGAAACAATTGGCTGAGATTCAAACGTTAGGCGAAGGTCGTTACCGTGATGGCCAATACGTTAAAGTAGGCGGTATCATTGCGGCCAATAAGATACGTACTACTAAGGCAGGAGACAGCATGGCGGTATTTATGCTGGAAGACTTTTCCAGCAAGATTGAAGTGGTAGCTTTTCCAAAAACATTCGCCATGTCAAGCAAGAATATTTACCCTGAGAGCATAGTAATGGTAGAAGGACGCCTGATGCTTGACGAGGAAGAACCGCGGCTGATGGCTTCACAAGTAACAAAGCTGGAGGCGGCACCATCTGATGTCAAGTTATTTATTCCAGCATCCTTGGAAAATCCCGAGACACAAAAAGCTTTAGGACGGATTTTTGCTTCTTATCGCGGCAATAATCCTGTGTACCTTCATCTACTTGGTTCCAAAAAGATTATCCGTGCCGAACAATCTTTTTGGGTGGATGCCAAAAATCCTGGGTTGATTAGTGAATTGAGAAGTTTACTTGGTGATAAAGGTGTGGTCATTTAGTTATTTATCATCAGCCTTTAGCTTGCACTTGTTTGTTGCAAATGATAGAATTATACTGTATTTTAAGTTACGAATTATACTGAGGTTTGGAGGATTCTCTGATGAATATTGTTGTTTGTGTAAAGCAAGTTCCGGATACAGCTGAAGTAAAAATTGATCCGGTAACCAATACTTTGGTACGTACAGGCGTACCAAATATTATGAATCCGTTTGACAGGCAAGCTCTGGAAGCAGCGTTGCTGCTGAAAGATGCAACTGGTGCCAATGTTACTGTAATTACCATGGGACCGCCGCAGGCTGATGAGATTTTGAAGGAGGCAATCGCAATGGGCGCTGATGACGCTGCGCTGATTAGCGATAGAGCTTTGGCTGGCTCAGACACACTGGCAACTAGCTTTGCTTTGGCTGCTGCAGTAAAAAAAGTTGGTGCAGTCGATTTAGTGCTTTGCGGCAAACAAGCAATAGATGGAGATACCGCTCAGGTTGGACCAGAAATGGCTGAACATCTTGATATTCCACAGGTTACTGGCGCTCTGAAAATAGTTGCTGATGGAGACAAACTTTTAGTTGATAGAGATAATGAAAGTAGCAGTCAAACGATTGCAGTTGCAATGCCAGCCCTCGTTACAGTAACCAGAGCTGAAAAAGAGCCGCGTTTTGCCAGCATCAAAGGTAAAATGAAGGCTAAAAAGTTTGTTGTGCCTGTATGGTCAGCAGCAGATCTTGCACTTGATGAAAAAATGATTGGGCTGAATGGCTCGCCAACTAAGGTTGCCAAAATTTTTACACCACCGGTGCATATAATTGAAAATGAGATTATTAATGAAGAAGATCCACAGAATGCAGTTGATCTTTTGTTCGAAAAACTTGTTCAAGCTAAAATAATTGTGCGCTGAGGTGAAGAATAATGGCAATTACTGTTGATAGAGATAAATGTATAGGCTGTGAAGCCTGTGTTGCAGTGTGCCCTGTGGGCGCAATTACTATGGTTGAGGGCAAGGCGGATATTAATCAAGATACTTGTATAAGCTGTGGTGCTTGTGTAAGCGAATGCCCTGTAGAAGCAATATCCAGAGGTGAAGTTGTTAAGATTGAAATTGCAGGTGCCGAAGATTATAAAGATATTTGGGTTTATATAGAACTTGATAATGCAGAACCAATGCATGTTGGCTATGAACTGCTTGGCCAGGCTGGAGAATTGGCTGCTAAAAGCGGACAACGTTGCTGCGCAGTATTGATTTGCAAAGAAGCTGGCGACTTGCCGCAAAAACTATTTGCTGCAGGTGCTGACGTTGTTTATTTGGTAGAAGGCCAGCAATATGAAGAATATAATACTGAGCTTTATACTAATGCTTTCTGTGAGTTGGCAAATGAATATAAACCAAGCGCTGTTTTAGTTGGTGCTACGGCTGATGGACGTGATTTTGGCCCGCGTATTGCCGCTAGACTTAAAACTGGTTTATGCGCTGACTGTACGGCTCTTGATATCAGGGAAGATAAAATTGTGGAATGGACACGCCCGGCTTTAGGCGGCAATATTCTGGCTACTATTCTTTGTGATGTTAACAGACCTCAGATGGGCACAGTACGTCCAAAGGTCTTTAAAGTTAAAGAATTTGATGCTTCTCGCACTGGTGAAGTAATAAGATATGCTGTAAAAAATGAAATTACCACGAGAACTCAACTGGTTAGAAAAGACGTTGTTGAGTCGACCGGTATGTGCAAAATTGAAGATGCTGAAATAATTTGTTCAGGTGGCCGCGGTATGGGTTGTTTAGACAAATTCAAGCATTTGGAAGAATTGGCAGGTTTGCTTGGTGGAGCTGTCGCTGGTTCTCGTGCAGTAGTAGATGAAGGTTGGATCAGCCATCCTCAGCAAGTCGGGCAATCAGGTAAAACTATCACGCCAAAAGTATATTTTGCGTTTGGTATTTCTGGCTCTATCCAGCATATTGCAGGAATGCACGATTCAGATGTGATCATTGCTATCAATAAAGATCCTAACGCTCCTATTTTTAAAGTTGCAAACTACGGCATTGTCGGCGATATCAATATTGTTTTGCCTAAATTGATAGAAAAAGTTAAGGCATTTAAGGAATCCTGATAAATCAAAGGATACAAGCTTTTGGAGGACAGGTATGTGGAAGGTAGTATACATAGCACAAACTCATGAAGCGGCGCTAAAAATCAAAGAGCTTTTTGCCGCAAACGGTTTTCTAACCCAGATTAGCAAGCCTAATTCTAAACAAAAAGGACACGGAGCTTATGAAATAAGTGTGCCTTTTTCAGAAACTGAAGATGCTTATGAGGTTTTGTGCAGCAACAGACTTCATGGATAAAGAATTTAAGTTCAGGTGAAGCTTTTGCCTGAACTTAAATTTATTTCATAGAGGTGTTAAACTAAAGGAGATGAGGGCGTTGAAAAAAACAAAAATTATCTGTACCCTTGGACCAAGCACCGATAATTTAACCTTAGTTGAAAAAATGATTCAAGATGGAATGGATTTAGCTCGTTTCAATTTTTCGCATGGCAGTCATGAAGGACATGCTGCCAGGATAGAAATTGTGCGCCAAGCAGCCAATAATACTGGGAAACCGATAGCACTTATTGCTGATACTAAGGGCCCTGAAATGAGACTCGGAATTTTCGGAGAAGATAAAGTGGAATTGGTACCGGGTGATTTATTTTGCTTGACCACAGAAACCGTAGTTGGTACCAAAGAACTTGCTTCTGTTAATTACAGCGGTTTGCCGCAGGAAATTGATGCAGGCGATGAAATTCTCCTTGCAGACGGTCTGCTTTCTTTAAAGGTTGAGAAGATTGAAAAACAAAAAATTTATACAAAAGTTGTTCATGGCGGTGTCTTGAGCTCGCGCAAACGTGTGGCTGTACCTGGAGCCGTCCTCAATTTGCCATTCATTTCTGAAGAAGATAGAGCCGATATTGAATTTGCCGTTAAACAAGATATGGATTACATAGCTGCTTCTTTTGTACAGAAGGCGGAAGACGTTCTTGCTATTCGCAAACTTACAGAAGAACTTGGGTCGGAAATAGGTATTATAGCTAAAATCGAAAACGAAGAAGGCGTTCGCAATATTGAGGAAATAATTAAAGTTGCAGATGGTATTATGGTTGCGCGCGGAGACCTTGGAGTAGAAATACCAGCAGAGATTGTACCTTTGGTGCAGAAGGATATTATCAAGCGCTGCAACAAGGTAGGCAAGCCAGTTATAACGGCAACACAGATGCTGGAAAGTATGATTAGCAGTTATCGTGCCACAAGGGCAGAAGCTAGCGATGTAGCTAACTCCATTTTTGATGGTACTGACGCAATTATGCTCAGCGGTGAGACAGCTTCTGGCAAATATCCTCTTGAGGCTGTGCAGACAATGGCAAAAATTGCTAAGCGTACAGAAGAGGCTCTTGATTACGTAAATATCTTTAAAGAAAAAGGCATTGGCAAGAATACCAATACTACAGATGCCATAAGTCATGCAACGGTACAAATTTCCCAAGAGCTGGAAGCTAATGCCATAATTTCTGTTACTGAATCTGGTTATACAGCGCGAATGATAGCAAAATATCGTCCGCAAGCGTTGGTAATAGCCGTATCACCAAGAGAGAGCCGTATACGCAAAATGCAACTATTTTGGGGTGTGTATCCTCTATTAGGACCTGCTTCCAGGAATACTGATGAATTGATCGAATTATCGCTTGCCAGCGCTAAAGACCACGATATGATTCATGAAGGTGATTTGGTTGTTATTACAGCAGGTGTTTTGGCTGGCAAACCAGGTAGTACAAACTTGATTAAGGTGATAAATGTGGGAACAAAATTATTGGCTGGTGTTGGTATAGGCAAGAGATCTATATCTGGCAAAGTATGTATTGCAAAAGATTTGAAAGATTTTACTGATAAATTAAAAACAGGCGATATTTTGGTAGTAAAAGGACTTGTTGACGAGGTAGTGCCTTATGCCACAAAATCAGCAGCAATAATAGCTGAAGAAGGTGGCTTGACATCGTCAGTTGCCATATTAGGAGTAAGTTATGGTATACCTGTTATTATAGGGGCTTCTGGGGCTGTTGATAAACTTGATGATGGCGTGGAAGTAACGGTCGATGCAACAAGTGGTATTGTTTATCAAGGAAAAGTAAATACCAAATAATAAACGACAAGGAACTGATGACATGGCAGATAAGATACAACAGTCAAATAATTCGCAGCTGGAAGCCCTTTCTGCTGCCATCAATGATTTGGAACGCAAAGCTCAACATGTCAGTACAATGTCACAAAATGAAAAAAACTTATTGGCGGGAGCTTTACTAGCTTCTATTTTTAACGGCCTAAATCTGGACTCTGAACCGCTGTTAAACATGGCAGTAAGACGTTTTAAGATTATGGTTGAACATGGTGCCTGGACGGATGAGTTTATCGAAAAAATAAAAGCTGTTTGTATGGTTGCCTTGCGCAAAGGTCATAAAGCGTTGCTTGCTGAGATGATACCTGTTTATCAACCAATTATGCTGAATAATCCCGAGTTAAGAACTGAAGGAATTAATGATTTAGGCATGATAGCTTGCTTGGCGATTAAGGATTCTTATAATGAAATTGGCAATAGCTGTGTCAGAATTATTCTGATGATGGACCGTGCCAGTTCATTGGAGGAATGTCAAATAACTGACACGGCATTACAGAGGCTGAAAAACATCTTAATTATCGCTACACGGTCACGAAGTGAGGAAACTTTTTGTTATGCACTAAAGCTGATCAACAAGAGTTATAGGGAAAGAGAATTTATGCCGAACCCAGCGCTGTTAGAAGAGTTTTATCTTACTGTATTATTTGCGGCAGCTGATCATCGCTGGAGCAAAGGTTTAGTGTGTGTTAATGATTTCATCTTAGTGATGTTAAGAAAAGACGTTTTCAGTTTCGTTCAGAAGAAAAAGATAACATATGAGTGGGTACAGCTTATTGGCCAAATTGCCAGGAGAAATTGGACTGAAACGGCTCAACAGTTGATGTGGTTTTTCTTCACCTTTGTCAAAAAAAGTCAAGAAAAGAAGCTTCTCTTGTATTCTGTGGTAATGATGGGTTCGAGTGTAAAAATGCATGCTTCCTGGGATGGTTTTGAGAGTGCACTTAAAATTTATTATCCTTGGCAAATAGCGATGCTCGTTCTCCTTGATTCCTTTTATAAAGAAGATATAACAAAAAACAAAGAAAAACTGGAAGTTGCAAGGCTTGTCGTGCGGACAATGCGAGACATCGTGTTGCATGTTTCCAGACTTGCACTGAATAAACCGGAAACAGATACATTTAATCAGTGGTTTGATTTATGGGAAGCTAATAAGCTTCCGAAACATGTGCGAATACGTGCTCAAAAAATGATGCAATTAACTGTTCTTTATTGGGAACAGCTGCAGCCGAAGGCAAGTAAGAATCAATTACCTCATCTCATCAAGATTTTTCAGCCAAATCTTATAGATTCTAAGTGCAAAATGATTTTGGCTGAATAAGAAAGGAGAAGCAAAGAATTTTTTCTTTGCTTCTCCTTTTGCCTTTGTTTAAGTTTTTGCTTATTATTTGCTTTTGCCAGTCAAAAGCAGTGATAAAAGTGGTAATTGTTTACCAACCTTCTTAATGAAGATACTTGAGATTAAAGACAGGATCAATACCGAAAAATAGGTTAGAAAAGAGGGGATATCATCAGGTGTCCTGAAAAGTCGTGAAAATAATGCAACAACCTGATCGAGAAAAAATGGATGAATGAGATAGATAATATAAGAATTGTTTGAGAGCAATTCATTTGCTTTTAAGAAAAGATTATCATTTTCAGCACGGAAAAGCATGGCTGAGAAAAATAATAGGCTGGCTACTGTATAAAGAAAACCTTCAGGGCTTAACTGCTGCAAGGTGTTTGTTATGCTTTCCAGATCGTAGTTTTTAACATAAAGTAAATAATAGAAGCGCGAAGACATAAGTATTACTGTTGAGACGAAGAACGCCGTCACCAGAAGAAAATGGTTTTTCAATATATTGAGGAAACCTTCATAATGAGTAGCTGCAAGCGCACCCATCATAAATACGAACAGGTAATGGAAAGGCAGGTAGTTCAGCCGATAATTTAACATATTAAGAAAGAAAGTATTTTCGGCAATCCAGACTGGATAAGTCCAATAATGACAGGTCCAGTAATTGATTCCAACCTGTAAGACAAAGAGGACTGCAAGTGAAAGAGGTATTGATGTCTTTTGCATTAGGCGAAGTAACAATCGCCAGCATGGAAATAAAAGGTAAAACCATAATAGTATGACCATAAAGTAAATATGGTATGATGCTAAACCAAAGAAAAGAGTGAATAACAAATCAAAAGGTGACCAGCCGACGCTTCCTGGTGTGACAAATTGATAATAAAGCAGATAGAGAACTGACCAGACCACATAGGGCAGGCCTACACTTTTCAAACGTTTGTGTAGATAAGGAAAATAATTAAGCTTTTGATAGAGATTATAGGAGGCAAATAATCCATAGCCAGAAATAAAGAAAAATGCTGGTACGCTATAGCGGGAAAGAACCTCAAACAACATGTAGATATGTACGTTTGGTGATGCGGATGCGGCAATAGAAGAACCGGCATGAATGGCAATAACACCAAGCATGCAAATGCCGCGAAGGTTGTCGATTAGTTTGTTACGCTGCCCCAAAATAGTATCACTCCGGTTTACAGATTATTTTATGAATATGTGTGCTGAAAACGCGCTGTGCATAGCCAGGTGTTACAACGATGGCAGAATCAAGACCACGACCAGTGCCACCCAGAGAAATTACTTTTTGCCCAAATGGCACACAACCAGCATCTAAGGCCATAATGGCACATTCTACGCCAACCTTAGTGCCAGCACCAAACATTCTTAATGTCTGAGCCATAATTTCCACAGGATACATACCCTTGAACACATTGCTGATGCCTCTTTCGGCACCAGACAAAACATGAGCCGCGGTAACGAATTTAACGCCTTTTGCTTCATACTGTGCTCTGAGTTCTGCAGGGAATTCACATTCGCCGGGCGTTTTATAACCATAGGCATGAGTAACGCAAATAATATTACCGTCAAAGTAACGGCAAAGTTCTGGTAAAGAAGCACCTGTAACTGAGGCAATGACAATATGATTTATGTCATTTTCTTTGGCATATTTTATGGCCTCTTGTATTACTTGTTCTGTATTCATAATAATTTCCTCCTGAATTTTCAAAATGTAAATTTGTGATGTCTATGTTATAATAAATCTTAGTATTCACATTATACCTCAATTGTGTAAATTTCAAAAGAACGCTCTTGAATAGTTTCTCTGTAGGAGGAGTAAAAATAATGGTAAAAAATCTAGTGCTGATCAACGGGGACATAGTTGAAAAAGAGGAAGGGAAAGTTTCCCTTTCAGATAGAGGATATCAATTCGGTGATGGTGTTTTCGAAATAGTACCGGTATATAATGGCCGCAGTTTTGCGTTATTGCCACATATGGAGAATTTTTTCAATTCAGTTATTGCTGTTAAAATCCCGGGGATTTATATGGTTGAAGAATTGGTTGCTTTTCATGAAGAGTTGATTGCCGCAAGCGGCCTCGAAAATGGAGCGATTTATACGCAAATTACGCGGGGTGAATCTCCTTATGCTCTTGAGTTTCCAGAAATGACTGTGCCGTATTTGTCGATGATGGTCATAGAGAACGATAGAGATGATTTATCTGCTAAACAGGAAAAAGGTATAAACCTTATTGCAGAGAAAGACGTCAGGTGGCTGCGCTGCGACATAAATACGCTAAATAGGCTCCCTTCAGCCTTGGCTAAACAAAAAGCTCGTGTTTCAAGAGCATTTGATGCATTGTTTGTACGTGAAGACGGCAAGATTACTGAAACAACGGAAAGCAATTTTTTTATCGTTAAAGATGATCTTATCTGGACACATCCAGCAAATAACTTAATACTCAACTCAGTGACAAGACGTTTGGTTAAGGAACGCTTAGCAGTAGATATTGGTATACAAGTTATCGAAAAGACATTTGATATGGAGTTTGCTATGAAGTCCGAAGAAGCCTTTATTGCAGGACCGAGATGTGAAATCTTGCCAGTAACAAAGATTGACAGAAAATTTATTGCTGATGGTAAAGTTGGACCTATCACGCAAAAATTGATTTCTGAGTATAAGAAATTTGTTTTGCATGAATGTCCACGAAAATAATCTTTTGAAAAGGAAGATACTGTGAGAAATAACACTTATCTTAAGACATTGGCCAGAGGTTCTGTTTTGTTAACGATGGCAATTGTTGCTCAAGAGATACGCTTGTTTTTACCATTACCGCCGCTATTATCAATAATTGTCATTGGGACAATGCTCAATGCGATTATGGTTATAGCTGTGCGCTATGCAAATTTACCTGCTGCAGTAATGATTAGTGCAATTTTGCCGCTTTTCGCCTTTATGCAGGGACATGTTATTGTTCCTTTAATGATACCTGTTATTTTTTTAGGTAATTTTGTGTTAGTCCTGATTTGTGATAGGTTTTGGGGCAAAGGCGCAATCATTCTGGCACCTGTTTTAAAAACTTTTACTTTATATATGCTATCAAAGATTTTTTTAAGCGTTCTGGGACTGCAGAATAAGGTTATTGATGCTATTTTGCTAAGTATGGGGTGGCCACAGTTAATAACGGCAATCTTAGGCATAATTCTGGCCATGCAACTTGAAAAACGCTTAATTTCTATTAAAAATAATAATAGTTAAAAATGAGGTAATTATATGGATGGGCAGATTCGCAATAATATAAAGCCTGGCATACTAGTTGATGTTGTTTTAAAAAAAGATCAGCCGACAGGTAAGCTCACACGTGGACATGTGAAAAGGATTTTGACCAATAGTACAACGCATCCACACGGAATAAAAGTTATGTTGATTGAACAAAATTTGGTTGGTAGGGTACAGAAAATTTTGATGCAGGAATAGCAAACGTTAATTTAGTGAAATTAAACAAATCAACAAAAAATGTTTAAAAATTACTTGACAACTACATCTTCGGATGGTAATATTACTATTGTTCGCTAGCGAACACAAAACGTGCCGAAGTGGCGGAATTGGCAGACGCACTTGACTCAAAATCAAGCGTAGTTACCCTACGTGCCGGTTCGAGTCCGGCCTTCGGCACCAACAAAATTATCTGAAACATGAACTGTGATGTTCATGTTTTTTTGTTTTTAACAACATTCATATTTTTGTCAAGAATTCTTAACAAGGTTCGTTTTGTATGATTATTGCTTTTGTTGTATAATTGGTGCTATGGATTATTGTAATGCAAATCTGCTCAAGAGGAAGAAGGTCACTGGTAGATGAAAATTTTCATGGATACTGCAAATGTCGAAGAAATACGAGAGTTAAATGAATGGGGAATAGTTTATGGAGTTACAACTAATCCAAGTTTGATTGCTAAAACAGGACATTCCCAAGAAGACATTATTAAGGAAATTTGTCAAATTGTTGATGGACCAGTCAGTGCAGAGGTAATAAGCACCGAGTGTATAGGAATGGTTGAAGAGGCTCGTAAACTTTCCAAAATTGCACCAAATGTAGTAGTTAAGATTCCTTGTATTGTTGAAGGCCTAAAAGCAGTAAGAATTTTGTCTGCTGAATGTATAGCAACAAATGTTACCTTGGTTTTCAGCCTGGCACAAGCCTTATTGGCAGCAAGCGCAGGTGCGACTTATGTTAGTCCTTTTGTTGGCCGTCTAGACGATATTGGTGAAGATGGTGTCCAACTTGTTGAAGATATGGTGAATGTTTTTAGGAAATATGAATTTGATACCGAAATAATAGCTGCCAGCATTCGTGACCTTGAGCATGTAGATCGTGTGATGCTTGCAGGAGCTGATATTGCAACAATTCCAACAAAAGTTATTCACGAAATGATAGAGCATAAACTGACAGATGCAGGACTAAAGAAATTTTTGTTAGATTACGAAAATAGCAAGAAATAACTGTTATATTATTAGAACTCCATTGTTTAACAAGGGTATATCACATGCTGTGATATACCCTTGTATGTTGTACTTGCATTAATTTAAATCAATCAATATTGGGAGGCTTTATAGGGTGCGTGTTAGAGAAAAAGTTTTTACTGCGTTTTTGATGATGTTATCATTAATTGTTGTTGCCAGACCGGTTTTCGCACAAGATGAGAATTGGAATTGGCGGGACGGTATACCGAAATATGAAGAAGCAAAAGTTAAGATTGTTGAGGATGGTCCGACGTTGCTTTTTTCTGATAGCCCGGAAATGGTTAAAGCAAGCGGAATTATGTATCAAGACAGGGTGCTTGGAGATGTACGGTTGTTTTTTCATCATGTCAATGATACAGATAGTTTAAAAAAAATTGCCGTTATTTTTCGCAATGTAGATAAATACCCAGCTAAGATTGAAGTTGGACGTAAAGGAATTTCAGAGCCTGATTTTGATTATTTGCGCGCTGGCAAAGAAGTGCAGAAGCAATATTTTGCAGAGCATAAAACTGAAAATCATATTTTGCTAAAGAACAGTTCATTGGAAGTACTGACAGGTAATGGAATCAGTGTGATGCCAGGACAACTTGTAACGGGAATGCTTGATTTTTCTTGTGATAAGCTAACCGAGGTTACAGTTATAATGTTATCACCAGAAATGGAGCTTTCCACAGCTTTAAAAAAATCTAAAATTTTGCCTCCAGACGAAGGCACTGTGCTAAGAGGTACATTTCCATTGGCTAATAGGCTTGTAACGCTTAAACAGTCATATAAGCCGGATGAGGATAAAATTATCGGCATTGTTCTTGCTGACAATGTTCTTGATCCCTATGCACGTGGGATAGATGCCACTACAGGCAAGGAAACAATTAATTATGGTAATTATGGAGTTGTTTATGATTTCTCGTATAAAATTAAGGGAGATCCCAGAACCAACATAAGATTTAATCCTTGGGGCGGTTGGTTTGCTGGTGCTGGTGCCGTTATCAAAGATGGCCGGGAAATAATGACTATGCTGCCAGCTGAAAGTACAGCTTTTGGAAAAAAAGGAACAGAAACAATTATCATAACCTCAGCGAAGGGTTATAGTGACGGACGTATAATCTTCTCTCCACCTGGAGCGTCAAACTTGCCGATTCGTTTCTTTTTTGAAACAGTTAAAAATTAAAATATAGTTATACGAGAAAAGCTCTTGAGGTCAACCTTTACCTCAAGAGCTTTTCTCTATTCGTAGATCATTTAATTTTATATATAATTACATGCAAACTACTGAAAGCCAAGCATCAAACCTATATGAAATACCAAAAAGGCTGTGATCCAGGCAATTGCAACTTCATAACACATAATTAAAAAGACTTGCCAAAGAGAACCAATTTCACGATACATTGTAGCTAAAGCAGCTACGCAGGGGATGTAGAGCAAGATAAAGGTCAAAAAAGAAGCTGCTGACAACGGAGTGAAAATTTTTCCTAAAGCAACAGGCGAAATTAATTCATGCTGTCCTGCACCAGTCAAAACAGCCAAGGTACTAACCACAACTTCTTTACCAGCCAGACCCGTGACAAGAGCTGTTGCCGCATGCCAGTGACCAAAACCTAATGGTGAGAAAAATGGCGCTATCATCATACCTATGTTGGCTATGATACTGTCTTCTGCATTGTTAACCATATTAAATCGCAAATCAAAATTCTGCAGGAACCAAATAACAATGCTTGCCAAAAAAATAACGGTGAATGCCCTGTTAATAAAATCTATTGCTTTTTCCTTGACATCCATTATGATGTTTTTCGCAACCGGTAATCTATATGCGGGCATTTCCATCACAAAAGGTACAGGATTGCCTTTATAAACACAAATTTTCAGCAAGTAGCTGGAAATCACTGCTACCAATATACCAAGTAAGTAAAGACTCAACATTACGATAGCCGCATGATCAGGGAAAAAAGCCGCTATGAATACACTATAGATGGTTAACTTAGTACTGCAGGACATAAAAGGCATCAAAATAATCGTCATTTTGCGGTCTCGTTCGCTTGTAAGGTTCCTGGTTGACATGATAGCTGGCACAGAACAACCGAAGCCACAGAGCATAGGTACAACTGAACAACCTGATAAGCCTATTTTGCGCAATAGTTTGTCCATTACGAATGCTATACGTGACATATAGCCTGTATCTTCCAAAAGCGACAAGAAAAAGAATAAGGTCACAATAATAGGCAGAAATGATAGTGTAGTTCCTATGCCTGTGAATGCGCCTTTAATAACCAATGAGTGAATTGGAGCACTTACGCCGGAAGCGTCCAATGCATTATCAGCATAGACAGTAACATCACTAATGATCAGTGCAAGCCACTTGCTTAGAACGGCTCCGATAACATTGAAGGTCAGCCAAAAAACAAGACCCATAGTCACTATAAAAATTGGGATTGATAAGTACTTATTTGTAAGGTATTGATCAATGATGTGTGAGCGGGTTTGTGCGATTGTTTCACCGGCTTTGTGTACCGTCTCGCTACAGAGCTGTTCAATGTAGCTGTAGCGCATGTCGGCAAGAGCGGCTTCCCGGTCAGTATCAAGAGCTTTTTCCATGTCATCTGTCACATGAGCAATAATATCTACTTCATTAGGAGTTAATTGGAGCTCTCCTGCAATAAGCTCATCACCCTCAATCAGCTTGGTTGCCGAAAAACGGAGAGGCAGCCCCTTGGCACGCACCTTAGGCTCAATAAGATGAGCTATCGTATGTATAGCACGATGTGTTTCACCTGAACAGAAGTCAATTCTTTTTGGTAAGGTGTTTGCTTCTGCAAGTTTTACCGCACATTCAATTAATTCATCCAAACCTTCACTTTTATTGGCAGAAATAGGAACTACTGGTACACCTAATATATCCTGCAGTTTTTGAAAGTCAATCGAACTGCCGCTGGTTACGAATTCATCCATCATATTCAGGGCAATAATCATTGGTAAGTTTAATTCCATTACCTGTAACGAGAGATAGAGACTTCTTTCAATATTTGTCGTATCAATAATATTAATTATAGCGTTTGGTTTATCACGAAGTAGTAAATCCCGCGTAACAATTTCTTCAGGAGTATTGGGAGAAAGCGAATAAATTCCGGGTAAATCAATTATTTTTATAGCTTCCTGACCAATAAGCTTGCCTTCAGTCTTGCCAATTGTTGTTCCTGGAAAATTACTAACGTGTTGACTGCTGCCGGTCAATTTGTTGAACAGCGTACTCTTACCACTATTTTGGTTACCAACTAGTGCAAAAGTAAGATTCATTATTTTACCTCGATTATTTCAATTTTGTTGGCTTCTTCCAGTCTTATCGTTAATTCATAACCTCGTAAAAAAAGTTGTATGGGATCACCTAAAGGCGCTTTTTTGCGAACAAGAATCTTTGTTTTAGGTGTGAGTCCCATATCAAGCAGACGTCGGCGCAGAGGTCCGAAACCACCAACTCTGGTTATAATCCCGGTATGGCCGATACGTAATTCGTCTAAAGTCATAGCGAACGTCCTTTCGGTTTGCTTAGGCTAACCCGCCTGCAAAAAAAATAGAGATAAATATCTACGTAATGTATTATAAGCCAATTTTAGGAACTTTTAAAGAGAGTGAAGTTAAATTTTAATTAAAATTTATTCAACAGTACTTTGCTAGCTGCTTGACATAAAAATTAAAAAGGTTATAATACTAATTAAGAATTATTATCAAATGGAGAAAAGCCATGATAACTCGTAATACTATACAAAAACAACTTGTCCTGGAAGCTATCTGCGTTTTAAAAAATCATCCGACAGTTGACGAAGTGTATAAGTATATTGCTGAAAAATATCCGGGTATCAGCAAGGGAACAGTATATCGTAATATTAATATGCTTGTAAATAATGGGTCCCTTGCCAGAATTAGCTGTCAGTCAGGGCCTGATCGTTTTGATGATATTATGCAAAAGCATTATCACATCAACTGCAGGCAATGTGGCAGATTTATTGATGTTCCTTTAGATTATCACAAACATCTTGATAATTTGGTGTCTGATTTAACAGGTTATAAGGTTGATAACCATGACATTGTTTTTAATGGTCTTTGTTCAGCATGCAGAAAAGCTTCACTGGATAATACTGATAAAAAAGAAGACTGAAACTGTGTCAACTTAATATATCATAAAATTGGAGGAGATTAACTATGGTAAATTTGAAAGGTACAAAAACTGAAGAGAATTTGAAAACGGCTTTTGCAGGAGAATCGCAAGCAGCTAATAAGTATGCTTATTATGCAAGCCAAGCAAAAAAAGAAGGCTACAATCAGATTGCTGATATTTTTGCTGAGACCTCCGGCAATGAAAAAGAACATGCTAAACTTTGGTTCAAAGCTCTGCATGATGGTATGCCAAACACTATTGAAAATTTGAAAGATGCTGCTGATGGTGAGAATTACGAGTGGACAGATATGTACGCCGGCTTCGCAAAAACAGCTGAAGAAGAAGGCTTCGCAAAACTGGCCTATTTGTTCAAAGCTGTGGCAGCAATTGAAAATGGGCACGAAAAGAGATACCGCAAATTACTTGAGAATATTGAAAATGGTTTGGTTTTCCAACGTGAAGAAGAACAAGTATGGATTTGTGCCAACTGTGGACATGTAGTAATGGCTAAATGCGCTCCTGAAAAATGCCCGGTTTGCGATCATCCAAAAGCTTATTTCCAAATTAAACCTTGCAATTTTTAATTAAATGTTAGTAATAGGACAGGCTGCATAACCGGTTTCGGTTATGCAGCCTGCTTTATTTGTTTTGTGTTTTCGTATATAATAGCAGGGAGTTAGACCAATATTTGAATGTAAGCGTATAAAAGCAATTAATAAATTAATATTTAAAGATATTAAAGGGGCAAATTATGAGTAATGATAAGTTGATACCAAAGCAAACAGTAGAAGTGACTGTTACAGGTTTAGGAAGTACTGGAGAAGGCGTTGGCAAAGTCAATGGCTTCACTGTTTTTGCGCATGGCGGATTGCCTGGTGAAATCGTTAAAGTAAAGCTTGAAAGCGTTAAAAAGACCTATGCTTTGGGCAGGACGGTAGATATACTAAAATCATCACCTGATCGTTGTAAGCCTGTCTGTCCTATTTATGAGGAATGCGGAGGCTGCCAACTGCAACATCTGAATTATGAAGCACAACTCAAAATAAAAACTCAGCAGGTGAAAGACGCCATAACTCGTATAGGGCATCTGAAAAATGTTGAAGTTTTACCTACCTTGCGGGCTGTAGAACCAACTTTTTACCGTAACAAGATGCAGGTTCCTGTAGCTGCAAATGAAGGAAAATTAGAAATAGGATGTTTTGCCGCTTCCACACATCGTGTAGTCAATGTCGATAACTGTTTTATTCAGAAGGAGAAGAATAACAAAATTATCGGAGTAGTACGTGAGTGGATGCAGAAATATCGCATCCCTGCCTATAATGAAGACAAAGGAACTGGTATCATTAGGCATGTGATGGGAAGAGTTGGCGTGCATACGGGGGATGTCATGGTGGTATTGGTTACGGCAACTTATGATATACCGCATGTGAAAGAGTTAACCAAAATGCTCAGGGAAAATATTCCTGGCTTAAAGAGCTTTATCCAAAACATCAATAAAAGACATACTAACGTTATTATGGGTTTAAAGGATAGGCTTATATATGGTAAAAGCACTATTCGTGATACGCTTGGGAGTTTAAAGTTTAATATCTCAGCCCAGTCTTTTTTCCAGGTCAACAGTGAACAAGCTGAAAAGCTATACAATAAAGCGGTTGAGTTCGCAGGTCTTACCGGCAAAGAAATCGTATTCGATGTTTATTGTGGTACTGGTACAATATCTTTGTTTCTTGCCAAGCACGCCAAGGCAGTTTATGGTATAGAAATCGTGCCTCCGGCAATTATAGATGCACGCAGGAATGCTGAAGATAATCATTGTAACAATGCAACATTTCTTTTAGGCGACGCAGCCAAAAAATTACCTGAACTTCTTGAGCAAGGAATAAAACCGGATGTCGTATTGCTTGACCCGCCGCGCGCGGGTTGCGAGGAACGTGTTTTGAGTTCGATTGTTCATGTCAAACCAAAACGCATAGTCT
>CAYLRW010000027.1:0-19432 GCA_964386405.1 uncultured Acidaminococcales bacterium
GGGCAATCATAAGAGTAATGCCGAATACTCCGCTTGCGGTAGGAGCAGGCATGACAGCAATAGCGCCTGATGAAAATGCGGGACAGGAAATGATAGAGACAGCCAAAGCCATTTTTGGCTCTTGCGGCGAAGTCGTTGAAGTACAGGAAAGTGCGATGGAAGCAATTACTGCAGTTTCTGGCTGTGGGCCTGGTTATGTGTTCATGCTGATTGATGCTTTGGCTGATGCTGGCGTTAATGCTGGCTTACCGCGTACTCTGGCAATCAAGTTGGCAGCACAGACTTTTGCCGGTGCTGGCAAAATGGCGGTTGAGACAGGTTTGCATCCTGCACAGCTGCGTGATCAGGTAACATCACCTGGCGGTACTACTATTGCCGGATTGCATGCATTAGAAACTCATGGTGTGCGTGGAGCTATGTACGATGCAGTCATGGCTGTTTTAGCACGCAGTGAGAAATTAAAGGGCAAATAACATGGCAGATAGAGAAAAAATATTAAGGTTTTTTCGTTCCGGTGGTGACGAAGAATTAGCGGCTAAGTTACTTGATTTGGCGGAAAATGTTCAAAAGTCAAGGAAGTTCAAAGTCAGCGATTTTCTTGACCCACACGGTTTAAGCGTGGCAGAAATTGTTGCAGCTAATGTTGGCAATATAAAAGTTGAAGTAAATGGCGGGTTTATGAATGCTGAAAGGGTAAAAGCAGCATTCGTGTCTGAAGATTTTTTCGGTAAACCAGATTTTGCGATAGAATGCTTTCAGGTGGAATGGGATAAACGCTATTATACTTTGGCGCATAGAGATATTCTGGGTGCTTTTATGGCCCTTGGCTGCAAACGCGAAATACTCGGCGATATAATTTTTATCCCTGAAGGCGCACAATTTGTGGCAGATAAAGCTTTTGAAACTTATATTACTTCCAACTTGACGCAGATTGGCGCAGCACCGATTTCCTTAAAAACAATTGAACAGGCTTTACTGCAGCAAAAGGAAGAACAAGTCAAGGTTATCAGTGCTACGGTAGCGGCTTTGAGACTTGATGCAGTGGCTGCAGCAGGTTATGGGGTTTCACGTTCACGCATGGCTGATGAGATAAAAAGCCAGAATGTGAAGGTAAATTGGAAAGAAGCAAAAAATGCAGCACAAGCTGTGAATCAAGGAGATATAATCTCTTTTCGCAGTCGCGGCCGCGTTGAAGTTGCTGAAATTCGCGGCACTACAAAAAAAGGCCGAATTAGTGTTACACTGAAGCGTTATATTTAATTTGAGGCTGGGAGGAACAAAATGTTAACACCCTTAGATTTACACGGAAAAAAATTTGAAAAAGAATTCCGCGGTTATAACAGCAAGGAAGTTGATGAATTTTTTGCTCAGGTTGTTAAGGATTTTGAACGGCTTTATCAGGACAATATCGAGCTTAAAGAAGCGCTGGAAAGAGCTAGCACGAAACTTGAATATTTCGAGCAAATGGAAGCGACCATGCACAACACACTCGCGATAGCACAAGAAACAGCTGAAGAAGTAAAACAAAGCGGCAAGAAACAAGTGGAACTTATGACTAAGGAAAGCGAAATTGAGCGTCAGAAGCTTCTGTCCGAAACAGAAAACAACTGCAGGAAAATGACTATAGATACAGAAAATTACTGCAAGAAAATAACGGCAGAAACAGAAGACAAATGTAGTCAAATGATTGCCGATGCAGAGAAAGAACTCAAAGCTGCCGAAACTGCTTACCAGGAACAAGTTAAACAGGCTAATGCGCATCGCAACCATATGAGAACATTGCTCGAAGGACAACTGGAGTTAATGCGCAAAGCGGAAAAAGAAAACTTCTAAAGGAATGTTGCGGGGGTAGTGACGATGATTCTTTTGGTGAGACATGGGGAAGCTACGCATCATACTGAGCATCTGACAGGGGGCTGGACTGATTCGGTTTTAACCGAAAAGGGAAAGAGTCAGATGCGTTTTTTAGCTGCCAAATTGGCAAAAGATTTTGCCCGGCACAGTATAAAAATGAGGATTTTGGCAAGCGACCTGAGGAGAGCTAAGGATTCCGCAGAAATTATTGCGGAGGTTCTGAACGAACAGGTTGAAGTTATGCCATTCTTGCGTGAGAAGAATAATGGGCAGGCAGCTGGTCTGGATGAAAGAACTGCACGTACTCTTTATGTTATGCCACCTTCATCAAAAGAACTTGATCATCGCAACTATCCAGGGGGAGAAACCAGAAGAGAGTTCTTTGAACGAACTATTAATGGCATTAAAACCTTGCATAACCTGGAGCAGGAAAACTTTATAATAGTCGCGCATAAGGGTACAATTCAGAACATCATCTTTGATTGGATAGGTTTTGATATTGAGGAAGTGAATCAGCGGAACTTTTCTTTCGATATTCTGCCAGCAAGTGTTACCGTCTTAGGTATCAATAAATGGCAGGAACATGCTATATTTCTCTTGAATGAAACATCACATTTGCGCAGAGATGACGGTTTCGGTTTGTTTCAATTCAAATATGGCATAACTCGCCGTTGACGCATGTGGTATTATTATTGTATAATACATCTGCTTATATTTTCATATCAAAAAGCAATGCAGGAGACAGTAGGACGTTGTGGTTCGTAAAGCGAATCGAGGATGGTGTGAGCTCGAAACGATATTCAACGTAAGAAAATCACTCCTAAGTTGTCACGCTGAACAGAGTAGGCGTGATCGTCTGATGTACGTTACAGCATTTCAAGTGGCAGCGTATGCTGTCAGTAGGGTGGTACCACGGGTGTAAACAGTCTCGTCCCTTCGGGGATTGGGGCTTTATTTTTTTGGAGGTGTACGAATTGGATTATGGTAAAACTTTAAATCTGCCGGAAACAGAATTTCCGATGCGCGCAGGTTTGCCTGAAAGAGAACCTGGTGTCCTTGAATATTGGCAGGACAGCAAAATTTATGAGAAGAAACAAGCTTTGCATGCTGGCAAAGAAAAATTTGTTTTGCATGATGGCCCTCCTTATGCTAATGGCAAAATTCACATGGGCACTGCTTTAAACAAAATTCTTAAAGACATTATTATCAAATATAAATATTTGCAAGGTTTTGATACGCCTTATGTGCCTGGCTGGGATACTCATGGTATGCCGATAGAACATGCCGCTATCAAGAATCTCGGACTTAATCGTCATGAACTGGATACGCTTGTATTGCGTAAAGAATGCAAAAATTATGCTCTCGGCTGGATCGATGAGCAACGCAAAGACTTTAAACGCCTAGGTGTTTTGGGTGATTGGGAAAATCCTTATATTACGCTGAAACCAGCTTATGAAGCTAAACAAATCAAGGTTTTTGGCGAAATGGCGAAAAAGGGCTATATCTACAAGGGTAAAAAAGCAGTATACTGGTGCACTCATTGCGAAACAGCACTGGCTGAGGCCGAAATTGAATATGGTGAAGAGAAGTCACATGCAATTTTTGTTAAGTTCCCGCTTAAAGACGATAAGGGCCTGTTGCCTGCTGCCGCTAAGGATAAAGATGTTTTTGTTGTAATCTGGACGACAACACCATGGACTTTGCCGGCTAACGTAGCAATCGCAGTTAACCCTGACTTCGAATACGCTTGGGTAGAATCTGAGGGTGAAGTCTATTTAATGGCTAAAGAGCTGCTGGCTTCTGTCGGTAAGGTCTGCCATAAAGAATTTACTAATATTCTCGGTACTGTCAAAGGCAGCGACTTAGAAGGAATGGTTGCCCGTCATCCTTTCCTTGACAGGGATTCCGTAGTTGTTTTAGCTGACTATGTTACGCTTGATGCCGGCAGCGGCTGTGTTCATACAGCTCCTGGTCATGGTCAGGAAGACTTTGAAACAGGTATGCGCTACAAACTGCCTATAATATCACCGGTTGATAAATCCGGTCATTTGACTGCTGAAGCAGGCGAATTATTTGCTGGTATGTTTGTCTTTGACGCTAACGTGCCAATTATTAAACATTTGGCTCATAATAATCGTCTTTTGGGCAAAGAAAGCATTCGCCATCAATATGCTCATTGCTGGCGCTGTAAAGAACCAATTATTTATCGTGCTACCGCACAATGGTTTGCGTCTGTTGATGGTTTCCGTGAGGCAGCTTTAAATGCTATTGCCAATGAAGTTGAATGGATTCCTGCCTGGGGTGAATCACGTATCCATAACATGGTTTCCGACCGCCATGACTGGTGCATTTCACGTCAACGTGTATGGGGTGTGCCAATTCCTGTTTTTTACTGCAAAGATTGCGGCGAATATATCATCAATGACGAGACCATCAACGCGGTTTCTGAACTTTTCGGCAAAGAAGGTTCTGATGCCTGGTGGGCTCATTCCGCAGAAGAAATTCTGCCAGCTGGAACTACCTGCCCAAAATGCGGCGGCAAACATTTTGAAAAAGAAACTGATATCATGGATGTCTGGTTTGACAGTGGTTCTTCCCATGAAGCAGTTTGCAAAGTACGCCCAGAACTTGCTTGGCCGGCTGATATGTACCTGGAAGGCAGTGACCAGCATCGTGGCTGGTTCCAATCTTCTTTGTTGACATCTGTGGCATGCAATGGACATGCACCTTATAAATCCGTTTTGACTCACGGTTATGTTGTTGATGGTGAAGGCCGTAAGATGTCTAAATCTGTTGGTAATACAATTGCTCCGCAGGATGTTATCAGCCAATATGGTGCTGATGTTGTACGTCTGTGGGCTGCTTCCTCAGATTACAAAGCAGACATCCGTATTTCCAAAGAAATTCTGAAACAACTTTCTGAAGTCTACCGTAAGATTCGCAATACAATCCGCTTTATTCTTGGCAACACTAATGATTTTGATTATGCTGCCAACAAAGTAAGCTACGCAGAAATGGAAGAGCTTGACCGGTGGGCACTGATGCATATGCAGCTTCTGAAACAAAAAGTTACTGCTGCTTATGATAGCTACGATTTCCATGTTCTTTATCATGCTATCCATAATTTCTGTACTGTTGAGATGAGTGCTTTCTATCTTGATATCATTAAAGATCGTCTTTATGCATCTAAAGCTGATGCTAAAGCTCGCCGCAGCGCACAGACAGCCATGTATGAAATTATGATGGATCTGGTTGTTATGTTGTCACCAGTACTGAGCTTTACAATGGAAGAAGTATGGCAATTCATGAAAAAACCTGCTAATATGCCTGAAAGCGTCCAAATGATGCCTTGGCCTGAAGTCAGAAAAGAATATCTGAACGAAGATCTGGAAACCAAGTGGGAGAATTTCTTCGAATTGCGCAGTGAAGTAACCAAAGTTCTTGAAGGCGCACGTCGGGCTAAAACAATTGGACATTCTCTTGATGCCAAAGTTGAACTTCATGCTACAGGTGAGGCTTTAACAATTCTGAAAGAAGTAGAAAATGAATTACCTACCTTGTTTATCGTTTCTCAGGTTGAGCTTTTTGATACTTTAGAAGGTGGCACGGAAGCCACTGGACGCGAAGATCTGAAAGTTACTGTCAAAACCGCTGAAGGACAAAAATGCGAACGCTGCTGGATTTACAGCGATACCGTAGGTCAAGACAGCGAGCACAGCACATTGTGCAGCCGCTGCTGTGAAGCCCTTAAATAATTCTGTTAAAAAAGGAAGACCTTCTTGGTCTTCCTTTTTACAATATCGACATTGTATATTTATACTGTTATAATGAAGAAGTCAACAGAACCAACAGGGGGACTTTATATGGGAATTTTAATGCAATATATTGGTCTGGCAATTTCGCTCTTTTTTGCCTATCAGGTTTATAAGGATGCTAAAGTACGTGGCAATGATGGTGCGATTTTTTGGGCTATAGCTACGTTTTTGGCTTGGATAATAGTGCTTCCAATTTATTGGTTCAAGCACATGAGAGATTGATTAAAAACTAAAAAGTAAAACTCCGCAAACCAGCGAAATCTGGGTTGCGGAGTTTTTTTAATCATCAAAATTTTTCCAAGCATTATCAATGATGGCTTTTTCACTTTTCTTTTTTTTCTTCTCAATATTGAAATAGTTGTTGTCTCTGTGGTCTGTGGAATAGTCAGCGTAGTCTATGTCACGCTCATATTGTTCATAGCTGCGGTTGTAATCACCGTGCCCATCATCGAAAATATAAAAAATATTTTGTTTTGGTTCATGAAAAATTTGTTCTGCCATAATTTCCTCCTGTGCAATAATGCTCATGAATAATTCTATCACGAAATATTGCCAGGGAAAAGTCGCAATCATTTTAGTTTTGATGCAAATGCAGAAGATTTTGAAATAGCCCTGGCGGGAGAAAAAAGTATTTAGATAAAATCTAAAATCTGGCAGAATAGGGAAGATAAAATTGCAATAACTAAAACTTGGTAAGGCCTAAATCGTATTAAGCTTTCTTAAAGAAGGATATTTGGCAAGTCTTGCAGCCTTTGGCAATAGTATCTCCAAGATGAAATTCATAGCCCATTGCCTTAGCGATATTTCTGTCACCATCCATAGCCATATCGCATAATTTTTCACAGGTTGCATCATCAAAGCCTAAATCCTGCCAAGCTTTTAAAAGTGGACAATAATGGAATTCTATATCAAGTCTGTCAGCATTTTTAGTTATAAATTCCATTTCGAAAGAATTGATGAGATTCTCATTCAAAAATGATTCAGTAAAACTGGCTACATCATCAGCATTTAGACATTTTGCTTTAATATCAGCACCTTGGATTTTACCTGTTTCGGCAATTGCAGCACGGATAATAGCCTCTGCTTCTTCTGCTTTGCCTTGTTCTTTTGCTTTAATATAGGTTAAACCAGTCCAGGTTGCACGATGCCCCATAGCTCCTCTTAAAATATCCGCAATTTGATTTCCTTTAATGGTTGCTTTGTTTTCAATCATTTTCTTATCTCCTTTTTATTAATAATTTTTATATGATAAAGTGCATCATAACCCATCTTCAGATCGCTTAACAGGTGCTGCAATATCAGGCATTTTTCTTGTTCAGCATAATCTCCAGAATCTGGCCATCTGTTTGTACCATGCCTAGAGAGGCCAATTGTCCTAAATTGCTGATGGACTGATCAACATCATCATCAACAATTCCTTCACTGCCGGTGACCCGTGTTCCGTCTAACGCCATAAGGACTGCTTTGTAGGCTGCGGCTGCCGAGGTAGAAACCTTCATTGCGCAGCTGTTAGAGGCACCATCACAAATCATGCCTGCGACATCACCAATCATATTGGAAATAGCCATGCTGACACTCTGGTAATCAGTTTTAAGAAGCAATGCCATACCAGCTGCAGCTCCCATAGAAGCTGTGGTAACAGCGCAAAAGGCCGATAGTTTAGGTAGTTTGTCATGGATATAGATTGCCATCATGTGTGATAGTATTAAAGCACGTGTAAGTGCCTCGTCATTGGCTTTTATATGTTCGGCAACGACAACAACAGGCATTGTTGCAGCTATTCCTTGGTTACCGGAGCCTGAATTGGTCATAGCCGGAAGACTGGCACCACCCATTCTAGCATCGGAAGCAGCGGCCGTGCGCATTAAAATTTTGGTTAAAAGGCTGTCATCCATTAGCCCTGTTTTAATATTTCTGTTCATGGTTGCGCCTATTTTCAGCCCATACTTACCGCTCATACCAATCTTTGATAAAGACTCATTCATTACCGCGGCTTCTTTAATAAAAGCAATTTCCGCAAGAGGAACCTGCATGGCAAATTTGTAAATGTCCAAGGCTTTTACGCCAGCGAGTGAATAACCATCGGTATCACTGGTTTCAGTGTCATTTTTGCTCTCAAAAACAGTCTTGCCATTAATTTCTATTTGGACTATATTGGTATGTTCATCTGCTATACAAACTCTTACAGAATCTTGACCGTTAAAAACAGTAGCTTCTGAATAAAGTGCATTGGGTACTTCGGCTACGCTTAACTCAACTTTGTTTTCGGCAATCATAATTTTTGCCGCTTCTACTTGTTCAGAGGTTAACCCTTTCAGTACTTCAAGCTTGGCATCAGGATCACCGCCTAAAGCACCGACAGCTGCTGCAATGATAAGACCTGTGGTGCCGGTGCCTGGTACAGTAACACCCATACCATTCTTCATTAAGTTCCCTGAAACCTTGGCTTTAATATATTCCACAGGCTTTCCTAATTTTTCTGCAGCAACTGCGGCGGCAAAGGCAAGAGAAATCGGTTCAGTACAGCCAAGTGCAGGTACTACCTCCTTTTTGACAGCTTTAATAAAAGTCAGCCAAAGAGGATTCATGTTTGATTCTTCTTTCATAACGGATCATCCTTTCATTAATGCCGGCAAGTCAAATTAATCAGCACAGGCAATTACTTCTATTTCAACTCCTGCTCCTTTTGGCAGTCCAGCTACTTCAATGCAAGCACGGGCAGGGGGATTATTCGGGAAGTAGGTGCTGTAAATATCGTTAATAGCCTGAAATTGCCCCAGGTCTGTAACGAATACAGTGGTCTTTACAATATCTTGCATAGAATAACCGGCGGCAGTAATTATATGCTTAATGTTCTCCAAGGATTGTTTGGTTTGTAGTTTAATATCTAACGGCATTACGCCAGTTTTTTTGTCCACTGGCAATTGACCCGAGACAAATAACATATTGCCGCATTCTATAGCTTGAGAATAAGGCCCGATAGCATCCGGAGCTTCTTGACTAAAAATAGGTTTTTTACTCATATAATGAATTCTCTCCTTGCGATGGCCTTAACTATTAACAAAAGGCCATCATCGTTTTTTATAATAAATTAAGACTATTCACCCAAATAGGATTTGCGCACTACATCACTGGCTAAAAGTGCTTTGGCTGAATCATGTAAAACAATCTTACCTGTTTCAAGCACATAACCTCGGTTAGCGATTGCCAGAGCCATATTGGCATTCTGCTCAACAAGCAAGACTGTTAGCCCTTGTTTGTTTATTTCGACAATCAGATCAAAGATGCCATCTACAATGATTGGTGCAAGACCCAAAGACGGCTCATCCAAAAGAATCATTTGCGGTTCAGCCATCAAAGCCCTGCCGATAGCAAGCATTTGCTGCTCACCACCGCTTAAAGTCCCTGCTTGTTGTTGTTTGCGCTCAAAAAGTTTAGGGAATAATCCGTACACTTTTTCAAAATTTCTTTTTATTTCTGCTTTATTATTTCGGGAGTAGGCACCCATTTCCAAATTTTCCAAAATGCTCATATAGGGAAAAACCTGACGCCCTTCTGGTACAAGGACCAGACCACTGGCGGCCATTTTGTCAGCGCCTAAACCAGTTATATCTTTGCCACCAAATACGACAGTACCTGCGGAAGGTTTCAAAAGGCCAATTATTGTTTTGAGAGTTGTAGTCTTACCGGCACCGTTACTGCCTATCAAAGTGACTATTTCTCCTTGAGCTACCTCCAAATCAATTCCTTTAAGCGCATGGATGTTTCCGTAATGAGTGTTAAGGTTTTTTACTGTGAGCATTTTACGGCCCCCTTGCCTAAATAGGCTTCAATGACAGCCCTGTTGTTTTGTATTTCTTGCGGTACACCTTCGGCAATTTTTGCACCGTGATCTAAGACAACTACTTTTTTACAGATGTTCATAACTAATTTCATATCATGTTCAATAAGTAGAATTGTAAGGCCTTTATCTTTTAAATTGCTGATAAATTGGGTGAGTTCTTTAGTTTCCTGTGGATTCATGCCAGCTGCCGGTTCGTCCAGAAGCAATATTTTGGGCTTACTTGCTAAAGCACGTGCAATCTCCAATTTGCGCTGCATACCATAACTCAGGTTGCTGGCTAATTCATCCTTTCTATCGGCAAGACCAACATCTTCTAAAAGTGATATAGTGCTTTCACACATTTCTTTTTCTTCGTTTCTGGTTGAAGGAGGACGAAACAATGCCCCAAGAAGGTTGCTGCTGCCACGGCAATGGTGACCTATTCGCACGTTGTCAAAAACGGTCATATTATTAAAGAGTTTAATGTTCTGAAAAGTTCTGGTCAAGCCTTTCTGGGTAATGACATGCGACGGATTATTAGTGATATCTTGTGCGTCAAGAATGATGGAACCAGAAGTGACAGGATAGATGCCGGTTAAAAGATTAAAAACAGTGGTTTTACCGGCACCGTTTGGGCCAATCAAGCCGGTAATCGTTCCTTGCTCTATTTCTATTGAAAAATTGTCAACAGCGGTCAAACCGCCAAATTTTTTGGTTACCCCTTTAACCTCTAACAGCATCTTTTACAGCACCTCCTTTGGCTTTGAGTATTAGCTTACCAATGCCAGCCGTACCAGCTTTGGTTTGGCCCCAAATTCCTTGAGGACGAATTAACATAACCGCCATCATGATCAAACCGAAAACTATCATGCGATATTCAGAAAAATCTCTTAGGGCTTCAGGCAATAGCGTGAGAATAACTGCACCAAGAACCGAGCCTTTGATGCTTGCCATGCCACCTAATACAACCATTGCCAGGATAATGGTTGATTCACTGAAAGAAAAACTTTGCGGATCTATAAAGGAAGAGTAATGAGCATGGAAACTACCGGCAATACCTGCGAAAAAAGCACCGACGGCAAAGGCAATTATCTTGTAACGAGTAGTGTTAATACCCATACTTTTTGCTGCCAATTCATCTTCGCGGATAGCGCTTAAAGCACGCCCAAGGCGGGAGTCAATGATGCGTTCCATGGCAAGGATTACTAGACAAACTAAAATTAGCATGAAGTAGTAATAAAAATAGTTGTTATCAAGAGAAACCCCAAAAATAGATGGAGCAGGGATGCCGGGGAGTCCCATCGAACCCCTGGTGAGATCAGACCAGTTTAAAAGCACGAGCCGAATAATTTCGCCGAAGCCAAGTGTCGTTATGGCAAGGTAAATATCTTTGAGACGCATGGTTGGAATCCCTAGAGCTATGCCGAACAAGGCGGCCATGATCCCTGCGGCTGGAAGACCAATCCAGAAACTCAGCTTGAGGTTGATTGCAAGCAACGCGGAAGTATAGGCGCCAATTCCATAAAAAGCTGCCCAGCCTAGGCAGAATTGGCCCGTATAGCCAGTAACGAGATTTAAACTCAGAGTTAAAATAATGTAAATGCCTGCTACAATGATTATGCGCATAAGATAATCACCGGCAACAAAAGGCAGTAAAAGTAACCCCGCAAACAGCACACCTAAAAGATACTTATTTTTAAAAAGAGCATTCACACGGCATCACCTATACCTTTCCTTGCAGACTGCGTCCGAAGAAACCGGACGGTTTAATCAAGAGGACCAATATCAAAATAACGAAGGCAATAAGATCGCGGTACCCTGACGAAATATAAGCTGCTCCCAGATTTTCTGCTACGCCGAGAACCAGACCACCTAATACAGCGCCAGGGACACTGGTCAAACCGCCAAGAACAGTAGCAACGAAAGCCTTGAGACCGGCCATGAAACCCATGGTAGGATAAAAAGCATTATAGTAAAGACCTACAAGCACACCAGCGGCCCCGCCTAAACCTGAACCTAATGCGAAAGTTGCGGATATTACTTTATTGATATTAACTCCCATTAAAGCAGCAGCATCCTTGTTTTGTGCAGTCGCTCTGATGGCTCGGCCTAACTTGGACCGGTAAAGAATATACTGAAGTATTAGCATCAGGATGAGTGAAATAGCAAAAATTAAAATTTGGGAAGTTGAAATATGAGCGGAGAAAAAAGGAATGACAGCTCCACTTATGACGTCAGGTACGGATTTTGTATCGCTGCCCCAGACTAACATCGCAACATTTTGCAGTACTACTGACAATCCTAATGTGCATACCATCGGTGCAACATCAGGAGCTTTGCGCAGTGGTTTGAAAACAAGTCGTTCTACCATAATACCTACTATAGACGAGGCAATAATGGCAATTAGGAGAGAAGGAAAGACAGGCAGATGGAAAACAGTAATAAGAGCAAAGCCAAAAAATGCTCCCAACATATATACTTCACCATGAGCAAAGTGTACCAGCCCAAGCACACCAAAAATAAGTGCGAAGCCGATTCCCACCAAAGCGTAGATACTTCCCTGTGCTAAGCCATTTATTATTTGTTGAAGCAGCAATCAAAACACCACCTTTTTTAATAAACGGGTATAACTATTAATGCTATACCCGTTCGGATTTATAATTTTTAGTTAGTAAACGGAGTGTACTTGCCGTCTTTTATAACCAATTTAGAAATTTCTTTTTTGACATTACGATTCTCATCGAAAGAAGTAACTCCGGTTACGCCAGGGAAATCTTTGATTTCCGCTAACTTATCCCTCAAAGATTTACGATCAGTAGCGCCTTCTTTCAAAGCTTTAATAATCATATTGGCGGCATCATAAGCTTGTGCGGCAAACATAGTAGGATTTTTGCCATATTTCTCATTATATCTTTTTACAAAATCTTGAACTTCAGGACGTTGTTCGCCAGGGAAGAAAGAACAGGTCATATGGAAACCTTCAACAGCTGAACCACCTAATTTTAACAATTCATCAGAATATAAAGAGGCTGTCCCAATTAAGTCAATGTTGAAATTCATTTTACGCGTTTGCTGAGCAATCAGGGCACCATCTGTATACATACAGCCCAAATAAAGCATATCAGGGTTTTTATCACGAATTTTGGTGATAATAGCGCTGAAGTCTTTGCCTTGCTCAGGTAGATAGGCTTCAACATCCACAATTTCGCCACCAGCATCTTGCACGCCTTTGATGAAATTGTCTTTGGCTACAACGCCCCAGTCGTTGTTAATGTAGATTACGGCGATCTTCTTCTTATGGAGGTCATTTACGGCATATTTTGCTACTATTGGTCCTTCATCTGCCTGCGTGGAAATGTTGCGGAAAATGAAATTGCCGCCTTTTGTAAAGTCAGGATGCGAAGAAGTAGGAGAAAGTTGAACTAATCCGTTTTTTTGATAAATAGGTGAACCGGCAAATGCTGCGGTACTCGTAAAGTCGCCAATAACGGCTTGTATCGAACTGTCAGCAGCAAATTTTTGAGCGATATTGGCAGCCTCTTTAGGATCAGCTTTGCTGTCTCCGACTACAAGTTTCAGCTTTTTGCCGTTAATGCCGCCTTCAGCATTTGTTTTTTCAATAGCTAAGTCAATAGCATTTTTAAAGGCATTGCCATACTCCGCATAGTCCCCAGTCATAGGAGCTGTAAGTCCAAGTGCGATTTCCTTGCTTTGCGAGCCACTGTTGCCACAACCGCTTAAGAGACCCATAATAGTTATTAACGTAAGGAATAAACTCATTTTCATTTTCATATAATATCCTCCCTTTTAAGATAATTGATATTTTTGTTTTGAATACAGTGCAGATGCTAAAAGAAACTAAGTGATCAGACCTCCCTTCTGATTTTGCTTAAGTATCTATAAATTGTTGCGTTGGAGACGTTTAAAATTGAAGCAACCTTACAAATGGAACCTTTAACAAGAAAGACACCATTTTTATCAAGTTTGTTTACAACATCTATTTTTTCTTCTTGAGACATACGATCGGGAGATATACCGCTTTCCTCCAAAATTGTTTCAATACTGTCAGAAGCCAGGCCTTCTGCTGATACGCTAAATCGTTCGGTTGTTTTTTCAAAAATCTCTTCCGGCAGTTTTAAGATGCTGTCAAGGTGATTTTTTAGCTGCACATACTTGTCAATATCAATGTTAATGCAAAGCATACCGACGACTATTTCTTTATCATCTTTGATAAAGTAGGTGGAAGAACGTACTACTTTGCCAGTGGCTGAAACACCTCGATAATTTGTTACATAATTTTTGTCTGTGAAATTTCCATTCATAACTTTTAGAACCAGATTAGTAGCCGGAGCACCTAATTTACGTCCGCTTATGTGATTGTTACGAATAGATATTACTGAGTTATTAAAATCTGAAACATCTTGGAGAACGACTTCGGCATCATTACCGAACACTTCAGCTAAAAAGTCAACGAGTGGTATGTATTTTTTTAGATAGGCATTGATATGACTCACTCCTTTCGCAATATCCCAAAAATTAATATAAAAAATGGCGCTTAAAGGTTAAATATTAACCTATAAGCGCCATTGCTTTATCCATATTTTTTATTCTGAAAAAATAAAAAGCTTAAAGGCAGAAAACCTTTAAGCTTCATTGCTTGAAAAATATTTAATAATAAATTAGTGCTATTATAATTTTTTATTATCCAAGAGTCAAGCTATTTCGTAAATATATTTTATTGACTTAAAAATTTATTTTTACTATAATGACTTAAAATTCAATATTAACCCCAGCCAACGAAGTATTTGTATATAGAGTGTGCACAAAAGCTATCTTTGTAATTATACAATGCACAGTTACTGGAGAATAAAAATTCAGGAGTGATAAACAATGAATCTGGAAAACAAAGTGGCAATTGTAACAGGTGGCAATCAGGGGATAGGTTATGCGACGGCTGTAAGCTTGGCAGCAGCTGGTGCAAACGTAGTAATTATGGCCAGAAATGCAAAAATTAACAGAGAAGCAGTGAATAATATAAATAATTTATACCCTGGCAAGGCAAGCGGCGAAGAGATGGATGTTACCAGCAAAGAATCCGTAAAAGCAGCTTTTGCAAGAGTTTATCAGAAATTCGGGCACCTTGATATTTTGGTTAATAATGCAGGAATATGCAATTTGTCTCAGCCTTTTGAAGATATAGATGAGGATAAATGGGACCAGGTTATGGATGTTAACCTCAAAGGAATTTTGTACTGCGTTAAGGCTGTTATACCAGTATTAAAAAAACAAAATAGTGGCAGCATTATTAATGTGGCTTCGCTAGCTGGTGAAGTTGGAGGGATTGCGACATCAGCAGATTATGTGGCGAGTAAAGCTGCAGTTATTGGACTAACAAAATCACTTGCTCGTTATTTAGGACAGTACAATGTGAATGTCAACGCGGTTGCACCTGGTTTTATTGCTACAGAAATGACTAAGGAAATGAGCATTCCAGTGAATGCTATTCCGATGAGACGAGTAGGAAGACCAGAAGATGTGGCAGATGGTATTACATTTTTGGCTTCTGAGCGTGCCAGTTATATTACTGGTATAACGTTGGATATTAACGGCGGCGTTTTCATGAAATAAAAGATGATAACAATTAAGATTAATAATATGATAAAATAAAGCTTAGAAAATGGTAACAATTAGTTAGATCAGCGAAAGGAATAAGATATGAAAATAGTAGTCTGCGTTGGATCAAACTGTACAATGATGGGAGCCGACAGTATTATAGCCAGTCTCGAAAATCTTAAAGAGACTATTCTTAAAAAAGAAGGCGTTAACCCTGTTTTTGACCTCGATATTGAGATAGCAAGATGCCTGGGAGAATGTAAGACTAAGAAAGCGGTTTCTCCGGTTGTCGTAGTAGATGGCGTTATCTATCATAATGCCTCCCGTGAGGAGATTATGTCAGTAGTATTAGATGCGGCTTTTGATAATATTCTGACTAAGTAGTAATGAAATCGATAAACGCAAAAGCTAGAAGCACAAGGAGATACGATTGTGAGAGAATTTTATAATGACATCATCAACATACGCAGGATGGTGTTTGCGGCCATTGCCAGAATTGCCTATGAGGATGAGGATCTGAAGAAGCTTGGCGATGAGACATACCGTTTGATACCGGGAGAGAAAGCACATTACAGAGAGAATATTTTCCGTGAAAGAGCTGTTATTGGCGAGAGGCTCAGACTTGCTTTGGGCTTGGATGCCAGAACAGCTGCTGAAACAGGGCCAATTTCAGAAGGGATAGAAAATGTTGACGTGGATACAAGGGTTTATACACCGCCACTTGTATCTGTTATTAAGATTGCCTGCGAAGCTTGTCCGGAAAAAACGGTTTTTGTTACAAATAATTGTCGTAAATGTCTTGCACATCCTTGTAAGAATGTTTGCCCTAAAAACGCGATTACGATTGAAAAGAGCGGCGCTCTTATAGATCAAGCTAAGTGCATAAAATGCGGACGTTGCAAAACAGAATGTCCTTATCATGCCATCATCGAATATGGCCGGCCTTGCGCTGCAAGCTGTGGCGTGAATGCTATAAAATCAGACTATCTTGGCCGGGCAGAAATTGATGACAGCAAATGCGTGGCTTGTGGCAATTGTATTCAGGAATGTCCGTTTGGTGCGATTTCCGATAAATCTGAGATATTTCAGCTAATTAAGGCTATAACCAGCGGTAAGGAAGTATATGCCATTATTGCACCTTCTTTTGTAGGACAATTTGGCGCACTGACAACGCCAGAGCAGGTTTTTGATGGTATTCGTGCACTTGGTATAAAAGATGTAGTCGAAGTTGGTTTGGGTGCAGACCTTACAACTTTGAATGAAGCGAAAGAATTTGTAGAAACCGTTCCAGAAAAAGAACCTTTCATGGGAACGAGCTGTTGTTATTCCTGGAAGTTGATGGTCGAGAAGAATTTTCCTGAGATTAATGATTATATCTCAGAATCCAGTACACCTATGGTTTATACTTCACACCATATTAAGAAGAACCATCCGAACAGCAAAGTTGTATTCATCGGACCTTGTATATCCAAAAAACTTGAAGCACTGCAGGACCATGTTAAAGACTATGTCGATTTTGTAATAACCTTTGAAGAGCTAATGGGTATGTTTGTAGCCAAAGAAATTGAGCCAGCTGAAATAGAAGTCGAGGGCAAGATCAAAGACGCTTCCGTAACTGGCAGAGGTTATGCTGTCGGTGGCGGTGTTGCACAGGCTGTTAAAGAAAGAATTCATGAAATAAATCCAACCATGGAGGTCAAGGTTGAATGCATAGAAGGGCTTGCTGAATGTGTTAAGGTTATGAGGTTGGCGAAGCTGGGCATGAAAAATGGTTTGCTTTTAGAAGGTATGGCCTGCAAAAATGGATGTATCGGCGGTCCCGGAACTGTTGTGTCGGCTGCACGTTCACGCAAGAGCGTTGCAACCTTTTCCAAAGAATCACCATATAAGTCACCAGCTGATAATCAGAATATAGATCCGGAAGATATGCCCAAATAAGTGTAGCTGCAAAGGACGATTTGGAAATTTATTTTTGGTAGTTATTGGTAAAAATAAATAGTTTTTAGCAGATAGTTTCAAAATCTGAGTTAATGCTGAATAATGTAACTTCGAACGCTGTCCAATTTTACGGGACAGCGTTTTTTATTGTAAAATACTGCATTGCCTTACACTATTTGATATATAATGATTGTAGATGGAATAATGTTTAATATTTTATTGCACAAACGTTAGGCTTCCGAAGCTATATGCGGAATAATATTTAAATATAAGATTAAAATACATGTTTTTGGATGGGAGTGATATATTATATGTTTAAGAAAATTTTAGTTCCAATTGATGGCTCTGATACAGCATGGAACGCACTTAATCAGGCGATGATTTTAGGTAAGAATTTTGGATCTGACCTTGTGATAGTCCATGTGGTAGAACCGTATAGCGGCAATATAGCTCCTTTAATCACACCTTGGGATAGCACGGAATTATTTCAGGTTAACAGCGCATTAGAAGAAGCTGGTGAAAAAATTTTAGCTATGGCTAAGGAAAAGTTAGCTAACTATGCGAAACATGTAGAATGCATTTTAGAAGTAGGTCACCCAGCAGAACGAATTATAAACCTTTCCAAGGCATCTGGCTGTGATCTTATTGTTATAGGCAGCAGAGGACTTAGTGGAATTGCCGACTTTCTTCTGGGTGGTGTTAGTTCGAGTGTTGTCGAGTACGCTTCTGTTCCCGTTTTGATTGTAAGATAAAGCCTGCAAATCATACAATTTAATATGTGCGTTTTGCACATATTTTTGATGCTTTTAATAGTTATGTTAATTAGTAAGATGGACGAATCGCAAATTTTACTTTTAACTTTTTAGAAGATAAATATGGAGGGGCTAGCCATGTTTTCTCATGCAGAAAAGGTAAACAGGATTGCACAACAACTTAAAGCACGCAAAAGCAGCGTACCGTTGACTTTGAAAAAGAAGACCGTTTCGCATGAGGTTCCAAAATCAGGAGGCCACAGTAACTTAGATGAAAAACTTGATATAAGCGATCTTAATGAGATAATAGCTATTGATAGAGAGCAAAATATTTGTATTGCAGAACCAGGCGCGACATTTGCGGAGATTGTTGATGCTGCGTTTAAATATGGTTTAGTGCCTTTTGTCGTTCCTGAACTGAAAACAATTACTGTAGGCGGCGCAGTTGCCGGCTGCTCAATTGAGTCGACATCCTATAAATTCGGCGGGTTTCATGACAGTTGTCTTGAATATGAAATTCTAACAGCAAAAGGTGATGTACTGATATGCACACCTGATAACGAAAACAGCCTTTTATTTCAGATGCTGCATGGTACCTTTGGCACTTTAGGTATAATTACACGAATCAAGTTTAAACTTATGCCAGCAAAGCAGTTCGTAAAGATGACATATGAAAAATACAAGAATTTAGCTGAATTTAAGAATGCAATATGGCAACATTACACCAGCAAAGATATAGACTTTATGGACGGTATTATTCATTCACCTTCAGAATATGTACTCAGTGCAGGAAATTTTGTTGATAATGCGCCATATACTCACAGTTATGATTGGGTGAGAGTGTATTTCCGCAGTACGGCGAAAAGAACAGAAGACTATTTGAAGACACCTGATTATTTTTTTAGGTACAACAAAGGCGTAACTAATGTGCATCCAAAATCCTTAATTGCCAGAATATTATTTGGCTGGTTTATTAATTCAAACATTACCTTAAATGTTGTCAATGTTTTTAAAAGATTTCTGCCTTCAGGTGTTATTCCAATAACAGTGGATACATTTATTCCGTTTTCAAAGATGAACGCTTTTATGGACTGGTATGAAAAAGAACTAAATCATTTCCCGTTGTGGTGCGTTCCGTATAAAATTGTACGCAAATATGAATGGATATCAGGTCAATTTCTTGAAAATGTGAAGGATGAACTTTTTTTGGATATAGCAATATATGGTTTGCATAAGGATAATTCAGAATGCTGCTACAGAATTATTGAAGAAAAGTTGATGGAGCTTGGCGCTATAAAGACACTAATTTCAACAAACTTATATTCTGAAAAAGAATTTTGGAGTATTTGGAATAGAAAGAACTATGATCTTGTTAAACAAAAAACTGATCCTGATAACATATTTATGAATCTTTACGAAAAAATGTGCAGAACGTCAAGCAAATCAAGCGTTTAATGAAAACGAGGATTGTTTTTAACTGTTTCTCAGAAAAGAATACAAATAAAAACAGAGCCATTCTGCGAAAATCTCGCAAATGGCTCTGTTGCATGTCTAAAATGGTGGGGTTAGGCAGACTCGAACTGCAGACCTCTTCGATGTCAACGAAGCGCTCTAACCAACTGAGCTATAACCCCTCA
>CAYLRW010000028.1:0-19420 GCA_964386405.1 uncultured Acidaminococcales bacterium
AAAATGGAATTTAAAATCAAAGCACCTTTTGAACCGGCAGGCGACCAGCCAGAGGCCATTGCAAAACTTGCCAGCGGCATAGAAAATGGGGCAAGGACACAAGTCCTTATCGGGGCAACTGGCACAGGTAAAACCTATACCATTGCCCAAGTGATAAATAATGTGCAAAAGCCAACACTGGTTATTGCACATAACAAAACATTAGCCGCTCAATTAGCAAGTGAGTTTAAAGCATTTTTCCCAGAGAATGCGGTAGAATATTTTGTTTCCTACTATGATTATTATCAACCAGAAGCTTATATTCCACAGACAGATACGTATATCGAAAAGGATGCTTCTATCAATGACGAAATAGATAAATTGCGCCATTCTGCAACCAGTGCTCTTTTTGAAAGACGTGATGTAATTGTTGTTGCCAGTGTTTCCTGTATTTATGGCTTAGGCGCGCCGCAAGACTATTATGATATGGTGCTTTCACTGCGAATAGGACAACAAATTGACCGCCAAATCATCTTAAAGAAACTTGTTGAGATTCAATACAGCCGCAATGACATTGCATTTCAACGCGGCACTTTCCGCGTAAGAGGCGACGTGATTGAGGTTATACCAGCGGGGTACAATGAAAAAGCGATTCGTATTGAAATGTTTGACGATGAAGTGGAAAACTTGCTGGAGGTAGACTTGTTGACTGGCGAAGTTTTGACAAGAAGAACGCACGTTGCCATCTTTCCGGCTTCTCACTATGTCACTTCCAGAGATAATCTTGTAAGAGCAATGGATGATATCCGACAGGAGCTGTCAGAACGACTTCAGGAATTAAGGACACAGAATAAGCTTCTGGAAGCACAGCGCTTAGAACAGCGGACGAATTACGATTTGGAAATGATGAATGAAATGGGCTATTGCTCTGGTATCGAAAATTACTCGCGTCATTTAGCCAAACGAAAAGCGGGAGAGCCACCATTCACGCTGGTCAACTATTTCCCGGATGACTTTCTTTTGGTAATTGATGAATCGCATGTAACTTTACCACAGGTAAGAGCGATGTATGCAGGTGACCGTTCTCGCAAGGCCATGCTAGTCGAGCATGGGTTCCGGCTTCCTTCGGCCTTTGATAACAGGCCGCTGACTTTTGATGAATTTCAGGAGCAGCGAAAGCAGGCAATTTATGTTTCGGCTACACCAGGAAAATATGAGCTAGAAGAAGCGGATAAGATTGTAGAACAGATTATCAGACCTACAGGTTTACTTGATCCTGTAGTTGAAATTCGGCCCATCAAAGGACAGATAGACGACTTGCTGGGTGAAATTCATAAGGTAACAACTGCTGGTGAAAGAATACTGGTTACGACATTGACGAAACGGATGTCCGAAGATTTGACGGAATATCTGAAGAAGGCTGGCGTCAGAGTCCGTTATCTTCATTCAGAAATAGCTACAATAGAACGCGCTGAGATAATTCATGCTTTACGTGCAGGTGAATTTGATGTCTTGGTTGGCATCAACCTTTTGCGAGAGGGCCTTGACTTACCGGAAGTTTCTTTAATTGCTATTTTAGACGCAGATAAAGAAGGTTTTTTGCGTTCTGACACAGCAATGATTCAGACAATTGGCAGGGCTGCACGTAATGTAAATGGCCGCGTCATCATGTACGCTGACAGAATGACAGACTCCATGCAAAGAGCCATTGATGAGACCAACAGACGTCGCGCCAAGCAGGAAGCTCACAATGTTAAATATGGTATCGTACCACAAACTATCAAGAAACAGGTACGTGAATTGATTAAACTGACGAAAGTCAGTGAAGACGACACGAGTATTAATTATTCTGTCAAGGAAATCAAGAAGCAATCAGATAAGGAACTTAGCAAACTAGCCAAAGAATTAGAAAGGAATATGGCTGCTGCTGCTAAAGAACTGGATTTTGAAAGAGCTGCGGAATACAGGGACCGCTTGATCATCGTTAAAGGAGAGCTGGGACAGAAGTTATTGCCTAAAAGCAACAGGAGAAAATAGATGAAAGAAAAAATAATCGTTAAAGGTGCACGCCAACATAACTTAAAAAATATTACCGTGGAAATACCGCGTGATGAATTAGTCGTCATAACAGGACTATCAGGGTCAGGTAAATCATCTCTGGCTTTTGATACGATTTATGCTGAAGGACAACGCCGCTATGTAGAATCACTATCTGCATATGCCAGACAGTTCCTTGGACAGATGGATAAACCAGATGTTGATTATATTGAAGGTTTATCACCTGCAATTTCTATTGACCAGAAAACAACTAGCCATAACCCTCGTTCCACCGTCGGTACTGTTACTGAGATCTATGATTACCTGCGCTTGCTTTTTGCGCGCGCAGGCGTACCACATTGCCCGAAATGCGGCAAGGTGATTGAAAGGCAAACCGTGCAGCAAATCGTTGATAAGGTGCTGGCAATGGAGGAAGGAACCAAATTCATGGTTCTTGCACCCTTAGTCAGAGGCCGCAAAGGTGAGCATCAGAAAATCTTGGAAAACATGAGAAAAGCCGGCTATGTTCGCGTACGTGTAGATGGTGAGGTGCGAACCCTTGAAGAAGACATAGTGCTGGATAAAAAGAAGAAGCATGACATTGCAGTTGTAATTGACCGCTTGGCCGTTAGAAAAGGTATTACGCAAAGATTGGCAGATTCTGTGGAAACCGCTTTAGGGTTAGCAGAAGGTCTTGTCGAGATCGAGGTTATCGGCGGCAGTACTTTGATGTTCAGTGAGCATTTTGCCTGCAGTGATTGTGATATCAATTTGCCAGAAATTGAACCAAGGTTATTTTCTTTCAATAATCCTTACGGTGCTTGCCCTGTTTGTACTGGTCTGGGTATGAAACTCGAAATTGATCTGCGGCTTGTTATTCCTGATGGCAGCAAAACTTTTGCCCAAGGAGTAATAGCTGCTGTGAGCAATAATATTAACTCTTATTTTATGAAACAAGTTGCCGCAGTATTAGAAAAATATAATTTCACCCTGGATGTCAGCTGGAACGAATTGCCAAATAAATTACAGCAGATAATTCTCTATGGCAGTGATGGCGAAAAATTCGCTTTTCTTTATGAAAATCTGCAAGGTGAGATAAGACATCATGAAACTGCCTTTGAAGGAGTCATTCCGTTGTTGGAAAGACGGCACAGAGAGGCTATGTCTGAGAGTATGCGCCTGGATATTGAAAGTTTCATGACTAGCACTCCTTGCCCGGAATGCCATGGTAAAAGGTTAAAACCAGAGGCTTTGGCAGTTCTTATCGGCGGCAAAAACATCTGCGATGTAACAGCATTGACAGTGAGAGATTGTATAAAATTTTTTGATACGCTGGAATTGACAGAGAGACAACAAATTATTGCACGTCAGATTTTAAAGGAGATTCTTGCGAGACTACATTTCCTTAATGATGTTGGCCTCGACTACCTTACTCTGGACCGCGCTTCCGGGAGTCTATCCGGCGGTGAGGCTCAGCGTATCAGGTTGGCAACGCAGATCGGTTCGGGCTTGGTTGGCGTTCTTTATATACTGGATGAACCTAGTATTGGTTTGCACCAGCGTGATAACGGCAAACTGCTGGAAACGTTGAAACACCTGCGCGATTTAGGCAATACATTGCTGGTCGTCGAACACGATGAAGAAACAATGTATGCGGCTGACCAGATTATTGATATTGGTCCAGGAGCTGGCGAAAATGGCGGTTATGTCGTAGCGCAGGGAACAGTAGAAGAGATTAAAAAACATCCTAAATCTATTACAGGACAGTATCTAAGCGGCAGAAAATTTATTGCGGTACCTAAAGAACGTCGTCAGGGCAACGGCAATTACCTGACGGTCAAAGGCGCGCGTGCTAATAACCTGAAAAATATTGATGTAGCTTTTCCTTTAGGTGTTTTGACTGTAGTTACCGGTGTTTCCGGCTCCGGCAAAAGCACTTTAGTTAACGACATCCTTTACAATGCGCTTGCTGCCAAACTGCACGGCGCCCGCCTTCATGCAGCTGAGCATGAGGCTATTCTTGGTCTGGAGAATGTCGATAAGGTCATTAATATCGACCAGTCGCCGATAGGTCGCACGCCAAGATCTAACCCTGCTACGTATACCGGTGTTTTTGACTTTATTCGCGAATTGTTCAGTAACAGTAACGAAGCAAAAATGCGTGGTTATAAGCCGGGCCGCTTCAGCTTTAATGTTAAGGGAGGCAGATGTGAGGCCTGCCGCGGCGACGGCATGAACAAAATAGAAATGCACTTCTTACCGGATGTTTATGTGCCCTGTGAGGTTTGCAGCGGATCCCGGTATAATAGAGAAACCTTGGAAGTGCATTACAAAGGGAAAAATATTGCGCAAGTTCTGGATATGACTGTTTCAGAGGCCTGTGAGTTTTTTAAAAACTTACCGCGTATTCATCGTAAAATGGAAGTGCTGGAGGATGTCGGCTTAGGTTATATTAGACTGGGTCAGGCAGCTACTACCCTGTCCGGTGGTGAAGCACAGCGTGTTAAATTGGCAACGGAACTTTCACGCCGCAGTACTGGCAAAACGATCTATATTCTGGATGAACCGACTACCGGTCTGCATACTGCTGACGTGCACAAATTGTTGGAGGTCTTGCAGCGTTTGGTAGAGGCTGGTGATACAGTTGTTGTTATTGAGCATAATCTTGATGTAATTAAGACTGCTGATTATATCATAGATCTTGGACCTGAAGGCGGCGATAAAGGCGGAACGCTTGTTGCTACCGGCACACCGGAAGAAGTAGCAAAAAGCAAAAAGTCTTATACAGCAGTTTATATCAAGCAGGTTCTGGATGCAGCGGCTAAGAATGGGTGGACGGAATGAATGAGAAGATTTCCAGGGCATTAGCGGTTTTACCTGACAGGCCTGGTGTTTACCTTATGCGCGATGACAAAGGGAAGATTATCTATGTAGGTAAGGCTGTTGTTCTGAAGAACAGGGTACGCAGCTATTTCAGAAATTTGGCAGCGCATACGCCAAAAGTAAAGGCCATGGTTGCCAAAATTGATGATTTTGAAACCATTGTTACTGATAATGAGCTGGAGGCACTGATTCTCGAATGTAATCTTATTAAGGAACATCGGCCACGCTACAATATAAGTCTCAAGGATGATAAAAGCTATCCATACCTGAAAGTTACAGTGCAGGAGCAATACCCACGAATTTATGTCACCAGAAGGATTTTGCGTGATGGTGCCAAGTATTATGGACCATATGCAGATGCAGGCGCTCTGCATGCTACTGTGAAATTAGTCAGAGAATTGTTTCCTCTGAGGAATTGCCGCAAAATGAATCCGGACAGGCCATGCCTGCAATATCATATTAAACGTTGTCTTGCTCCCTGTGCCGGCTATATAACCCCTGAAGATTATGGCAAGATGATCAAAGCTGTTCTTATGCTTGTGGAAGGTCGCACCAATGAAGTGGTAAAGGATCTTAAACAACGTATGAAGGAAGCTGCGGAAGATTATAATTTTGAGGAAGCTGCCAGATTGCGTGACCAACTTCATGCAGTGGACCGGCTTAATGAACAACAAAAAGCAGTTACGGGCGGTGGCGACCAGGACGCAATTGCTCTTGCCAGTGATGATACAGGCACCTGCCTGCAGATTTTCTTTGTGCGCAGCGGCAAGTTGGTCGGCAGGGACAGTTATTTCCTTAGTGCCGAAAATAATGGAACTAAAGAAGAAATAATAACGGCTTTTCTTAAACAGTATTATCTAGATGCAACCTTCATCCCACGGGAAATTCTTCTGCAGGTTTTGCCGGAAAAAGAAGAGTTGGATCTTCTGACTGAATGGCTATCAGAAAAGGCCAAAAGAAAAGTTGAGCTGCTGAAACCACAAAAAGGTTTGAAATATGAACTGTTGAAAATGGTTGCGGAAAACGCTGCAAAGAATTTAGCAGAAAGACTTCGCAAAGGCCAGATTTCTCTGAAAAGCGAAGAACAAGCAGCTGAAGACCTTCGCCTTGCCTTACATTTACCGCAAACATTGGCAAGAATGGACTGCTTTGATATATCCCATACGCAGGGCAGCGAGACTGTTGCCTCTATGGTCGTTTTTCGTGATGGCAAACCGAGTAAACAGGATTATCGAAGATACAAGCTTCGTTCAACCGAAGGCAAACCGGATGATTTCAAATCAATGCAGGAAGTTGTTTATCGGCGCTATCGTGATATCAAAGATTTGCCGAGTCTGGTTATCATTGATGGCGGCAAAGGCCAGCTTAGCTCAGCGCTGGAAGTTATCAGAGGCTTGGGCCTGCATGAGCTGCCTGTCATTGGCCTTGCTAAGAGAGAAGAAGAAATCTTTGTAGAAGGCGCGCATGAAAGTATTATGCTTTCCAAGGATTCTGATGCCTTAAAACTTATTCAGCGGATCAGGGACGAAGCACATCGCTTTGCGATAACCTATCACCGCAAGTTGCGTGGCAAAAGAAATCTTGTCTCCATTCTTGATCATATTGAGGGTATTGGACCAAAGCGAAGAGAAGCTTTGTGGAAACATTTTGGTTCGCTCGAAGCAATCAAAACAGCTGAAAAGGAAGATTTGGCAGGCGTAGCCGGCATGAATAAAGCTAGTGCCCAAAAGATTTATGATTTTTTCCGCATGGACTTAGAGGCAAAAAGAGAAACTATTTTGTAATGATAATTAATTGCGAATGCATATGCATTATGTTATAATAACCACGAAGTTCTTTAAAAGGAGTTGACCTTATGGAGAAATGGACTTGTGTTGTTTGTGGTTATGTGTATGACGAAGCGGTTGGTGATCCTGACAGCGGTATTGCACCAGGCACAAAATTTGAAGATTTGCCTGATGACTGGGTTTGCCCGGTTTGTGGTGTTAGCAAGGATCAATTTGAAAAGGCATAATTCTGAGGAAGGATGTTTCGCTTGCGGAGCATCCTTCCTTCTGTAATAATAGGTGGAGGACATCATGTGCGGATTTTTATTGAGGGTTGTGGCCCTGGGCTTGTTCTATTTCTTTTTATTTGATGCAACAAGTTCACTTCATATTGTTACTTTAGGCGGCCAGATTTTGGGCAGCAGCATCATTGCGCTTGCGGCTTCTTTACTGCATACTGCCAGTAAAAAAATATTTGCAAAAAAAACCATACGTGTTGTTTTCGCGACATTTTGCACTGCAGTAATAACCTATTTGACAATCAAGCTTCTGCCGGGTTATATTATTTCCGATATTGCCGGCGCGACGCTCGTTATTTTGCAAATTTGCCTGGCAGCAGCAATAATTGGTTTATTAATAGAAGATAGGTAAAAAAGAGAGGTAAAATAGTGGGAATTAAGTTAATTGCCAGTGATATGGATGGTACACTACTGAATGATGATGGAAAAATTTCCGAACGTAATGCGGCAGCGATTCGCAAAGCTGTTGATGCCGGGGTGATATTCACCATTGCTACTGGCAGGATGTATTGTTCGATTGAACCTTATGCTGAAAAACTGGGGTTGGATGTGCCGCTGATTGCCTATAATGGCGCTTATGTAAAAGGCTCTTTGTCCAAAGAAGTTTTACATGATTCACCGCTGGATTACGAAACTTCACTGTCGGTACTTGACTACTGCAGACAGAAAAACTACTATGTACAAGCCTATGTGGACGATACATTATTGGTAAAAGAAGAAACTGATTTTGCTCAAATGTATGCAAGTTTCGCAGGCGTAGAATTTGTAGCTTTGGGAGAGCGTTTTTATAGACTGGGCAAAGCACCGCACAAATTGCTTTTAATGACGGCACCAGGCAGAAATGCAGAAATAAAACAAGAGTTAGCAGAAGAATTTGGCAATAAAATCATGATGACCAATTCTTTCAATGATTTCTTGGAAGTAATTAATCCTGAGGTAAGCAAGTGGAATGCTGTTAAAGCCTTAGCTGAGCAAAGAGGTATAGATTTGCGTGATACTATGTGTATCGGCGATTCTAATAATGATTTTGAGATGATTGCCAGTGCGGGTTTGGGTGTCGCTGTTGCGAATGCTAACGATCGCATCAGGAATGTGGCAAAAATGATAACAGCGGGTAATAATGAAGATGGTGTAGCAGTTGCCATTGAAACTGTTTTGTCTAAGCAAATAGTAGTTGAAGAATAAAAAATAAGGTTGTATAACCGCAGCATTTGCTGCGGTTATTTTTTCATCACAAGGTTAACCAATAATATCATACTGGTTGACGATGTAAAAAGGCAGTGCTATAATCTAACCGTTAACTAAAATAAATAAAAGGTTTACGGAGGCGTTTGGAATGATAATAGAGTACGCAGAGAAAGTTCTGAAAGGCGGAGAAATTTCCAGGGAGGAAGCGATAGAGCTCATAAAAGTGCCCGATCAGGACACAATGCTGCTTTTAGCGATGGCTGACAGAATCAGACAGAGGTTTAACGGTGATGAGGTTGATGTCTGCGCTATTGTTAATGCAAGAAGCGGACGCTGCCCAGAGAATTGCAAATTTTGTGCTCAATCCGCACACTACCATACAGGTGTTACGGAATATCCACTCTTGTCAGTAGATGAGCTTGTTGCAGCAGCAAAAAAAGCTAAGGAAGCCGGTGCGGTACGTTTTTCTATTGTTACCAGCGGCCGTGGTCAGAGCAAGGCTGATGATTTCGAAAATATTTTGCAGGCTCTTACCAGAATAAAAGAAGAAGTTGGCATCGAGATTTGCACTTCTTTAGGAATTTTGACTCCGGAGCAGGCAAACAAGCTTAAAGAAGTTGGCGTTACCCGTTATCATGCAAATATTGAAACTGCTCCCAGCCATTTCCCTGATATTTGCAGCACACATTCCTACGAAGATAAAATGTCAACCATTCAAGCTGCTAAAGATGCCGGTATTCGTGTGTGCTCCGGCGGCATTTTAGGATTGAACGAAACACCTGAGCAACGCGTCGAAATGGCTTTCGAGCTGAAACGTCTTAACATAGATTCGATTCCACTCAATTTATTAAACCAGATTGAAGGAACTCCTTTTGAAAATAATAAAAGCTTGACTGCACTGGAAATTTTACGTGCTTTTGCGGTTTTCCGGTTCATTCTGCCTAAAGCGCTTATTCGTACTGCCGGCGGGCGAGAAGTAAACCTGCGTGATTTGCAGGCCTTGGCTTTGAACGGCGGCATGAATGGTATTATGGTCGGCGGCTATCTGACAACTGGCGGTCGCAGGCCGGAAGATGACAAGACTATGTTAAAGGATTTGGGAAGACCACAAACAAAACCACAGATGTAAAAAGGGGGAAGAGGGAATGCTTTTCAGTGTAAAGATGCGTGCCGCCCAAGGTGGTGCCCACGAAAAGGGAGGACGGCATATTTCTGGTGCTGAGCGCATTTTAAGTGAGCCCGGCTTGGAAAAAACTGTATTAAGCATGCTGGACAGAGCACGGACACACCAAAGAGGTAAGGCCGATTTCATCAGCATCCGCATAGAAGAAGTAAAGAATGAAGATATTGTTTATAAGCCGCTATTGTCGATGGAAAGTTTTGAGGCCGCTGATGTTGCCGAGGGTCATGCGGTAGCAGTTGCGGAGCTTGAGAAGGCCGGAGTTACAAGAACCGCGGCTCAAAATGGCATTTCAGCGTTGTTGTCCTTGCCTGATAGTTTGCGTGGCGCAATGATCTTCGATGCCGTCAGCGGCAAACGTCTGGATGGTCTGGGACAGCGCGGTGTGCGCGTAAGCAAAATGGATTGTGCGGATTCTGCCGATTACGAAGCTGATCTGGAGAGACGCGGACTTAGAGGTGAACATGTACGGGAAGCCCTTGTACTTGCTTCTAAGGTTGCCGGCGCCGATGATATTATTGCTGAGTTATGCTGGTCTGATGACCCGGATTATATTACCGGCTATGTAGCTTCGAGCAAATTTGGCTATAAAAGAATACCGGTAATGAAAGAAATTGGCAGCCCGGTCGGCGGCAGGATTTTTTTCGTGAAAGAAGAGACTGACCTTAATAAGTTATGCTCTTATTTGCAGGAACAAGCTGTTTTGATTAACCTGGGAGGTGACGATAACGTCTAAGTTGGAGAAAGAACTTCAAGCAGAATTAGCGCTGATAGAGGAACGTGGCCTGACCAGAAAAATCAAGAACCTGCGTTTTCTTGATCCCGTAAGAGCGATTGATGAAGCCGGCAAAGAGTACTTGGTTTTTTCCAGTAATAACTACTTAGGGTTGACTCACGCGCCTGCAGTGATTGAAGCAGCCAAAGAAGCAAATAATTACGGAACAGGTTCCGGAGGCGCAAGACTAACTACCGGCGGGCATTTTGAAGCGAGTATTTTGGAAAAAAAGCTGGCAGATTTCAAACATACCGAAAAAGCTTTGATTTTCAATACGGGCTATATGACCAACCTTGGGGTACTTTACGGTCTGGTCAAACATAAAGATGTTGTTTTTAGTGATGAGCTGAATCATGCGAGCATTATTGACGGCGCGAAAATCAGCAAGGCAATGGTTAAAGTGTACAAGCATGCTGACATGGCTGATTTGGAACGGTTATTGCGAGAAGATGCAGCTGAAGGCAACAGATTTATTGTTACTGATGGGGTCTTCAGTATGGATGGTGATATTGCTCCATTGCCGGCTTTGGTAAAGTTGGCAGAAAAATATGAGGCGACGCTGATTGTCGATGATGCGCACGCCGTTGGGGTCATTGGTGAAGATGGCAGCGGCACTGCAGCACACTTTGGCCTGCAAGGGAAAATTGACTTGCAGGTAGGTACTATGAGCAAGGCTTTGGCGGCAGAGGGCGGTTACGTAGCGGGAAAGAAAATTTTCATAGACTATCTTATCAATAAGTCCCGACCCTTTATTTTTTCCACGGCACTTGCGCCAGCGCCTGCGGCAGCTGCAGTTGCTGCTCTTGATTTACTAAGAAAAAATAAAGAAGCTTATTTACAAAGACTGTGGTCAAATACTGTTCTGATGAGGAACCTTCTGAATGGTGCCGGCATTCCGCTGGTGGAGGGAGAGACCCCGATAATACCTATCATGGTGGGAGAAGCTTCACTGGCTAGTGAGATTGCAGGTGCTTTAGCAGAAAAAGGGGTATTAATATCGGCAATACGTCCACCAACTGTCGCACAGGGTCAAAGCCGTCTGCGGCTTACAGTTACAGCGGCACATACTGAAGAACAGCTGACTCATGCAGCAGACTTAATAATTGAAGTATGGCGGGAAGCAAAAAGAAAGAGGGCTTAGAGATGATTGCAATTGGGATAACGGCTACTGATACTGACATGGGCAAAACGATGGTCAGCGGTGCATTAGCTGCTGCCTTTAACATGCGAGGGTTGAAGGCAGGAGTTTTTAAACCGGCGGCCTCCGGCTGTGTAAGAATGGAAGATGGCAAGTTATTGTCGACTGATGCCGATTTTTTGATGACTTGTGCTGGTATTGATAAAGATGAGCAAGGCAAGGTAGTTCCGTATGTTCTGGAAGACGCGTTGTCACCGGCACAGGCAAGCCGCCTGGCTGGTATAAATATTGAACCCGCGGTTATGACCAGGAAAGCTGCCGAGATGATTGAAAGCAAGCAGATAACCGTTGTTGAAGGCGTAGGTGGTATTTCTGCCCCCCTTACGGATGATTATCTTGTCAAAGATTTTTTTAAGGAAATCAATGTTCCTGTACTGGTAGTTGTAAAATCTATTTTAGGCAATATCAATCATGCTGTGTTGACCGTAGAATATGCCAAAAATCACGGACTTAATGTTTTGGGCCTGATTGTTAATTGTTGGGATGAGGGTTCGGCTGGCGTTTTAGAGCAAAGCAATCTTTACTATTATGAAAAACTCACAGGCTTGCCTATTTTGGGCAAATTACCAGTTATAGACGAGAAACTTATTAAAGACGGTAACGTTGCCGGAATCGCTTCTATAGTTGAAAAGAACGTTGCCATAGATAAAATTATCGGTTTGGCGGGAGGAAAAGCAATTGAATAAGTGGGAGAAGTTAGACAAAGAATATATCTGGCATCCTTTTACGCAGATGAAAGGCTGGAACGAAAACGAACAACTGGTTATCGAACGTGGCGAAGGCGTAAAATTATATGATACTGAAGGACGCAGTTATTACGATGGCATTTCCAGTTTGTGGGTAAATATTCACGGTCATCACAGACCGGAGATAGACCAGGCAATCAAAGATCAGCTCGACCAGATTGCCCATTCAACCTTGTTAGGCTTAATTAATAAACCGTCGGCAGAATTTGCTCAAAAACTGGTAGAAGTTGCCCCTGCCGGCTTAAATAAAGTTTTTTATTCTGACGATGGCTCAACTGCTGTCGAAGCGGCAGTAAAAATAGCCTTTCAATACTGGCAGCATAAAGGCCGGCCTGAAAAGCAGGGTTTTATAAACTTAGGGGATTCCTATCACGGTGATACTGTAGGCGCTGTCAGCGTCGGTAATATTGATGTTTTTCACAAGGTTTATAAGCCCTTGCTTTTCGGCACAGCAAAGATGACTTGCCCATCCTTTTACCATAATAAGATAAAGGGACTGGCAAGCGAAGAAGCTTTCCTGCAATATTGTCTGGATGAAATTGAAGCTTATCTGAAAGAACATGCTAAAACAACGGCAGCAATGATAATTGAGCCTTTAGTGCAAGCTGCGGCTGGCATGTTGATGCAGCCAAAAGGCTACATCAAAGGCATTAGGGAATTGACGCAAAAATATGATGTTCTGCTGATTGTGGACGAAGTTGCAACAGGTTTTGGCAGGACCGGCAAAATGTGGGCTTGTGACAATGAAGGGATAAGCCCTGACCTGATGACCTTATCCAAAGGTATTACGGGTGGCTATCTGCCGCTTGGAGCAACTTTGACAACCGATGAAATATATGATGCTTTTTTAGGTGAACCGACAGAGTACAAAACTTTTTATCATGGACATTCTTATACGGGAAATCCATTGGCTTGTGCTGCTGGCCTTGCCAGTTTGGAAATTTTCAAAAAAGAAAACGTCATAACCAATTTACCACCCAAAATGGATGTAATTGCCAAACATATGGAGAAAATGAATAAAATGAAATACGTTGGTGATGCCAGACAATGCGGTATGTTGGCAGGCATTGAGCTGATGCAGGATAAAGAAAAGAAAGAATCCTTTGCCCCAGAATTGCAGATGGCTGGCGGGATTTGCCAGGCAGCCAGAAAATATGGTTTGATAGTAAGAAATATCGGCGATGTTATTATCTTCATGCCACCGCTGGCTAGCAGCAAAGACGAAATAGAGATAATGCTCGACAAACTTGAACAAGCTATGCAAGAAGTATTTGCGAAAATAGATTCAGGCAAGCAAATAGTTTTTTCCGATCCCTGCGCTTTTTAAAATAGAAAGAGTCTGAAACATTGTGAAATGTTTCAGACTCTTTCTACATATCATGAAGATCAGGAATTGTCCTTTTCATTGACAGAGTAAAATAGTATACTATACTTAATGCACTTAGATATTGAAAGCACTGCTTTTGTATAAAGATCAGGCATATTTTTAAAGTTGCAGATAATTAGAAAACCGCATATATTAATAAGCTGGTTTTTAGAGAGCGGAGGTGACGTTATGAGCGACTCACGAATTTTAATTATTACAGGCATGTCTGGTGCCGGTAAAACACAAGTCATGAGAACATTGGAAGATCTTAATTATTTTTGTGTTGACAATTTGCCACCGGCTTTGATTCCCAAATTTGCGGAACTTTGCATGCAGACAGAGGGAAAAGTGAACCGTATTGCCTTTGTCGTTGATATTCGCGGCGGCGAATTTTTTGAAGAAATGGTTGGCGTATTGGATGAGATGAAGCTGAACGGCACTAAGTATGAGCTTTTATTCCTTGATGCCAGCGACGAAGTATTGATAAGAAGATACAAGGAAACCCGGCGTAGGCATCCGCTTGCCAATGAGGGCAGCTTAAGCCAGGGAATTGCGAAGGAACGAGAAAAGGTCGGCAATGTCAGAGCCAAGGCAACACACATTCTGGATACTACAAATACTACAACCACAGATTTGCGAGACAAAATCATTGCACTTTATGGCAGCGGTGATAGTTTTTCTAAGATGAATGTCATTATACAGTCTTTTGGGTTTAAGCATGGTATACCGCTCGATTGTGATATGATGTTCGATGTGCGTTTTTTGCCCAATCCATTTTACGTACCAGAATTGAAAGCACTTACTGGTAATGATCAGGAAGTAATGACTTATATTTGGAATTACCAGATAACTCGGGAGTTTACAAAGAAACTTGAGGATATGGTTTTGTTTTTATTGCCTGAATATCAAAAAGAAGGCAAAAGTCAGTTTACTATTGCCATTGGCTGTACTGGTGGTAATCATCGCTCAGTATTCATAGCAAATAAATTATGCGACTTCTTACGTGATCATGATTATGAGACACAGGTTGTGCACCGTGATCTGAATAAAAAGTAATGCAGGAGGATTCTATGGGCTGGATTAAGTGGTTATGGCCAGGCATGAATTTAAAACGTTGGTTGTTTTTATTTACGATTGGCGCAGTCTTTTCTGCTATTGGTATAGCCTTAGTATTTAATTATCAATTTATCGGTTTCATCGAAGAACTATTGTTCAAGATGATGTATATGGCAACTGGTGAATACTACAAGGCTATTTCGATGGCTGGTGGTATTTCAATCCTTTTGGTTGGTTTAATTGTTATGTTTTATGCAACCAGGCAGATTATTCATTCTGTTATGGAGTCGGTATTGCCGGGTGAGAATACATCGTTGATGGAACGTATTTTTCGCCAGCGCAAGCTGAACAAAGGACCGGCAATAACTGTTGTAGGCGGTGGAACCGGCCTTTCTGTTCTCTTACGCGGTATGAAATATATAACTCATAATTGTACTGCAGTTGTTTCAACAGCTGATAATGGCGGTTCTTCGGGACGTCTGCGGCAGGAGCTAGGGATTATACCACCGGGTGATTTGCGTAACTGTTTGGTTGCTCTTGCTGACACTGAGCCGCTGATGGAAAAGGTTATGCAGTATCGTTTCAAAGGTGATACTCCATTGGCTGGTCATAATCTTGGTAACTTATTCATTGCTGCTTTAGCCGAAGCTGAAGGAAGCATGGAAGCCGGGTTGGTGGCCGTTAGTGAAATTTTGAAGGTAAGAGGACATGTAGTACCTTCCACGTTGGAAAATGTAAATCTGATGGCAGAGATGTCTGACGGCACAATCGTTAAAGGCGAATCGGAAATATCGTTAGCACAAAAAAGAATTAAAAAACTGCAAATTGTTCCATCAGATGCTAAAGCGACACAAGGCGCAATTGCTGCAATCATGGAGGCAGATGTTTTGATTTTTGGACCAGGCAGCCTTTATACAAGTGTAATTGCCAATATGTTGGTGCCTGAAATCAAAGAAGCTATTATTGAGTCTGACGCTGTTAAGATTTATGTTTGCAATGTTATGACCCAACCGGGTGAAACAGATGGTTATGGTGCTTATGACCATGTCAAAGCAATTATTGACCATGTTGGACAGCAATTTCTTGATTATGTGGTTGTTAACAGCGAGCGTGTTACAGATGCCCAGCTTGCTATGTATCAGGAAAAGGGTTCTATGCCTGTCTCTCCTGATATTGAACAAATCCGACAACTGGGTATAGAAGTGGTAGCAAATAGTTTAATCAGTACAACTGATTTTGTCAGACATAATCCGGTCAAACTGGCGCAGACAATCATTTCTTTGGTTTACCGCTTACGCCTTTTTGGTAAGGGTATGCAATTTTTTGATTATGTTTTTGTGCGCCAAAGCATAAGAAATCTGGAAAAAAATAAACGCGGGGAGTAGAACGGTGTCTTTTTCAAATGAAGTAAAAAACGAACTGGCCAGAATTGAAGGACAAAAAGACTGCTGTGATAAAGCGGAGTTATATGGCTTGCTGAAGATGAGCGGCGCAATTGTTCTAAGCGGCAGAAATATAGGCATTCACTTTTCGACTGAAAACGCTGCTTTGGCCAGGCGGATGTTACAGCTCCTGAAGACTAACTTCAAATTGCAGACTGAAGTCGTAATAACTCGTTCCAGACGTTTGAAAAAGAATAATCGCTATCAGGTCAGAGTCCTGCCATCACCAGAGGTCAGCATGGCATTAGAGACACTTCAGCTTCTGACCAATATTTCTGAGGGAAAGGCTAAACTATTGTCTTCCAGCTGTTGCCGCAGAGCTTTTTTGCGCGGAGCCTTTATGGCTGGCGGTTCTGTTAGCAGACCTGCAGGTGATTATCACCTGGAAATGGTAACCGGTAACTATGAATTTGCTGAATTAATCAGGAGTATAATTCATGCTTTCTCCATGCCGGTAAAGATGACCGATAGAAAGGGTGAATATATCGTTTACCTCAAGGAGGGAAACGCGATAACTTCATTTCTTTCTGTCATTGGTGCTCATCATGCCTTGATGGAATTTGAAAATGTGCGTATAATTAAAGAAATGCGCAATAATGTTAATCGTATTGTCAATTGTGAAACAGCTAATTTGAATAAAACCGTACAGGCGGCCGTCCACCAAATTGAAAGTATTAAGTATATAGGTGAAGTTTTAGGGCTTTCTAAATTGCCTTCTATTTTGCGGGAAACTGCAGAAATGCGGCTTGCTTATCCAGAGGCATCCTTAACAGAACTTGCGGATATGGCAACCGGCAAAATAGGAAAATCCGGAATTAATCATAGGCTGAAAAAATTAGAACAGATAGCTAAAGATTTGGGGATGACTGATTGATGTCAAGAGTAGTCAAGAGTATTCTTTGTGTGTTTGGATTTTTTGTAGTTGTTGGTGCGTTTTTATACGCCGATTTCGTTAATTTTTGTAATCACAGTGTACCTGTTTTTGCATATCACCGGATTACTACCAATAAGGACATCTACAGTATGCCGCCTGAAACTTTTGAGGCACAGATCAAGTATCTTTATGATAAAGGTTATAAAAGCATCAGCCTTAATGAATTCGTAAAGAAAAGGGAAATGGGCCCCGAGGCCTTTAACAAAAATTTTGTTATAACTTTCGATGATGGATATTGCGACAACAATAGAGTTGCTATGCCAATTATGAAGAAATATGGCTACACGGGTACTATCTTTATTGCCATCAAATATATGGCTTGGCCTGGTTATGTTACTTGGCAGGATGTCCTCAGTTTGCATGAGAATGGTTGGGAAATCGGATCTCATACATATAACCATGTAGCTTTGGCGAAGTCTACGCCTGATGAGCTTGAAGCCGAGCTGAAAAATTCCAAAGATTTTTTAAATAAATTTGATTCACGCTTTAACGTCAACACACTGGCTTATCCATTTGGCAGCTATAATGATGATGTTTACAGCGCACTTGCCAAAAATGGCTATATAGCGGCTGCAACAGGCATAGATGGTGTCAATACAACAGAGACTCCAGTTTACCAGCTATACAGAGTTAATATTTTCAATGATGGTAAGGATGTAAAAATGTTTGCTAAAAGACTTTTGTGGGCTCAATTGAGCAGCTGGACAAGATCACACGGAGTTGACATCACGAGTGCGCGTCGCTTCTTGCAGTAAATATGTGAATAATACTTGCAGTATTAGTTAAAAGAATATAAAATAATACTAATTCAAGAATACATCGGAGGTGTTCATAATGAAAAAACATATTAAAACCGTGAATAAAGCTATGTTGAACAAAACTTTAAAAACCGGTGGTTGCGGAGAATGCCCAGCATCCTGCCAATCAGCTTGCAAGACTTCCTGCACTGTTGGCAACCAAGTTTGCGAAAAACAATAATGAGTGTTTGCAGCACTTATGCTCCCTGCCGGCGCAGGGAGCTATTTTTCTGTGAAAGAAAGGCGGAAAGTTTAATTGCTGATTCATAAAATGAAACTGGACGACAATATGGCCGTCCTTGATATTAATAGCGGTGCTGTTCATCTGGTTGACGAAATCATCTATGATATTCTGGATGTTTTTAATGGTGATAACGATGAAGAAACCATAATGGCTTTTGCTAGCCGCTATTCTGAGGAAGAGCTCAGAGAAGTTCTTGCAGAACTGCATGAATTAAAAGATGAAGGCCTTTTGTTTTCTCCCGAGTATCCGGTACCGGATACTTTTAGTGAAGAACCTGTTCTCAAGTCTCTCTGCCTGCATATTGCACATGATTGCAATTTGCGCTGTGGCTATTGCTTCGCTGGCACTGGCGATTTTGGCGGCAAGCGTGAGTTGATGAGCAAGGAAATTGCTGAAAAGGCGGTGGAATTTGCAATCAAAGGCAGTAAAAAAAGGCACAACCTGGAACTTGATCTCTTTGGCGGCGAGCCATTGGTCAATCCTGAGGTTGTTCGCCATGTAATAAATTATGTGCGTAAGCGTGAGAAGGAAACAGGCAAGAACATCAAACTTACCTTAACCACTAATGGCACTTTATTAAATGATGACATCGTAGAGTTCTTAAATGAAAACCGTGTAATGCTCGTCTTAAGTCTGGACGGTAAAAAAGAAACTCATGATGAAATGCGGCCTTTCCCAAATAAAACAGGCAGTTACGATTCCGCTGTACGTGGTTTTAAGAAGGTAATCGAGAGCCGTAAGGGCAAGAACTATTATTTGCGTGGTACTTATACCCACTATGATGTTCATTTCGCTGACGCAGTACTCGACATGGCAAAGGTTGGCAAGGAGATTTCTGTTGAACCTGTTGTTGGTCTTGATGAACCATATGTGCTGACAGAAAATGATTTGCCGGTAATTATGTCAGAGTATGAAAAACTAGCAAGAATTTATCTGCAAAGAAGGCGTGAGGGTGATCCTTTTGATTTCTTCCACTTCAACGTAGCGCTTGATAATGGGCCGTGTGTTGCCAAGAGGCTTGCAGGCTGCGGTGCCGGACATGAGTACTTTGCAATAACACCGGAAGGCGATATTTATCCCTGTCATCAATTTGTTGGCAGAGAAGAATATAAATGCGGGACGTTAGAAACTGGCGTGGTTAAACCTGAGCTTGTGAAAAAGTTCCGTCATATGCACGTGATGAATAAACCAACCTGCCGTGAATGTTGGGCAAGGTTTTTCTGCAGTGGCGGCTGTCATGCCAATGCTGATCTTATTAACGGAGATATCAGCAAACCTTATGAATATGGCTGCAAGTTGCAGAAAAAGCGTCTGGAATGTGCAATAATCATTCAGGCCTTGTTAGCAGCGGATGCCCAGGAAGGCGGCTCTGATTTGCGCCCGACCATTGATAACTTCAAGTATAAAGTTGAGAAATAAGTTATGATTTGTCTGCCGCTAAAATGCGGCAGACAAAATTTGAAATAAACTTCCGTAAGGGGGTTGCCAGAGGTTATAAAATCTGTTATTATAAATAAGCCGTCGGGTGAG
>CAYLRW010000029.1:0-19327 GCA_964386405.1 uncultured Acidaminococcales bacterium
TTCCTGATATTTTTGATGCCAGTATAGGTATTTTGACCGAACTGGCATCTTTTTTTGCTTACATATTTTAAGATAAGAGCTACTTGTGATATACTCATGGTGCATTAAATGATGTTTTAAAAACAGAGATGAGGTAGTTTAGATAATGAGGACATATACAAAATTTTTTGTTACCCCCAAAGCAGAACGCAGTGCCAGAAATGGCCATCCCTGGGTATTTGCAGATGAAGTAGTAAAAATTGATGGCAGCTATGAAAACGGTGATCTTGTCGATGTGCTGAACGGCAAGGGCAAATATATAGGCACAGGGTTTATTAATGACAATTCCAAAATTCGCATACGCATTATTTCCATGAATGCCAATGACAAGTTTGATGAAGCTTTCTTTGAAAGACGCCTGCGGTATGCGGTGGATTACAGACGTACCGTAATGGGTGCGGACTTCAATTGCTGCCGGCTGATTTTTGGTGAGGCAGACTTTTTCCCAGGCCTGACCATTGATCGTTTTGGCGATATTCTGGTGGCACAAGTGTTATCGTTGGGCATAGAACTGCGTAAAAAGATGATTTTCGAACTGCTCTGCAAAATTCTGCGTGAAAGCGGTGAAGAAATAAAAGGACTCTATGAACGTAACGATGTCAAGATACGTCTTTTGGAAGGCATGGAAGAATCTACGGGTTTTTATCCCCTGGAAGGTTTCGTAGCAGGTTCTTGTCCAACAGAAACAATCATAACGGAAAATGGCATCAAGTATCATGTTGATATTGCCAAAGGCCAGAAAACAGGCTTTTTCCTTGATCAGAAATATAACAGGCAAGCAGTAGCACGCATCAGCAAAGGCAAAAAAGTGCTGGACTGTTTTACGCATACCGGCGCTTTTGCCTTAAATGCTGCCATGGGCGGGGCCGCTTCTGTAACAGCGGTAGATATTTCGGCGGACGCTGTAGCGATGACTGCGGCTAATGCCAAGCTTAATGGGCTAGATAATAAAGTAAAGGCTTTGGAAGCAAATGTATTTGATTTACTGACCGAACTGGATGATAAAAATTCGCACGATTATGATTTCATCATTCTGGATCCGCCGGCTTTCACTAAATCAAGCAGCACGGTCGCTAATGCTATTCGCGGTTACAAGGAAATCAACCTGAAAGCCATGAAACTTCTGCCGCGTGGCGGCTATCTGGCTACTTGCTCCTGCTCACACTTTATGAAAGAAGACCTCTTTATAAAGATGCTGCACGATGCGGCGGCGGATGCTGCAGTTTCATTGCGCCAGGTAGAAATTCGCCAGCAGTCACCTGACCATCCAGTATTATGGAATGTGCCGGAGACATTTTATTTGAAATTCTTTATTTTCCAAGTAGTCTGACAATATGTCATAAATAGTTCACAAAGTACCCCTTGTATTTTGTTATAATGAGGCTGTAGAACAAAATAAAGGGGGCGAGGTGTAATGCAGATTAAAGTCCTGGGGCCTATGACCAAGCCATGTGAGTTGCTGTTACAGAATGCGGCGATTGCGGCTAAAAAACTCAAATGCAATGCTAAGTTCGAGAAGGTGACTGATTTCAGCAAAGTGGTGGCTTATGGTGTAATGGCGCTGCCAGCACTGGTAATCGATGAAAAAGTAGTGTCATATGGAGCAGTACTTCCCGTAGAAGAGATAATGCAAATTATCGACCAAATGAATAAGTAATATAAGCGAAATAATATATTAAAAAGAGGCGCAAACCGATTGGTTTGCGCCTCTTTAGCGTTTAAACACATTCCTTAGTAAAGTCTGTCACCCATACCGACAATATTATAGCCTTTCAGATGCCTTATTTCTTCTTGAAAATCAACATCTTTTAAGAGACGGAGAATATAAGCGAAAACAGCGTCATGAAGGTTTTCCTTGCTGACAACAAGGTCCAGACTCTCTTCTTTCAGTGGAATAAAATCAATTTTATCAATTTGCAAGGCAACGCGTTCAGGGCCAATTGCACAATCTGCGCCGCCTTTGGCGACAATGCTGGCATTCATCAGTGCTGAATTCACTGAACGCAGATACCCGTTAATCTTTTGTGGATCCAGTTTTTTGGTTTTCAACATGCTGTCAAGTAACACGCGGGTACCAGAGCCTTTTTCTCTATTAATAAAAGTAATATCATGACGCACCAGGTCTTCAAAATCATGGATATTTTTTGGATTGCCCTTAGCTACATAAAATCCTTGTATTCTATTGCAAAGATGATATATGCAGATTTCTTCACCAGGGAAAAGTTTTTGGACAAAAGGAAGATTATAGGTGTCTGTTTTGAAATCCCAGAGATTACAGGTTGCGATGTTTATTTGTTCCTGGTACATAGCATACAAACCATTATAACTGTCAAGATAAGAACGCAGTATGTGCAGATTGCGGAATTGTTGGCTGACTTTATTGCAAAGCAAATCCAAAAGTTCATCCTGACCGCTTAGAATAAAAAGCGGCGGACTGGCAATTGCTTCGGGATCTTCATTCAGTATTGGTAAAAGCCGGCTTGTTTCAGATTCTGCTGTTGTTTCAGCGGTCAGGTAGTTGGTGATGCTATCTGGCAAAATGCGAAGCTGTTTACCCATTTTTTTTGCGGGCAAGGCTCCGCGTTTGATCATTTCATAAACAGTGCTTTTTTTAATTTTTAAGATATCGGCAACTTCTTGTGGTGTGAGGAGCTTGCTGTCCATAAATACCTCCGTTACCTATTTTTAAATATAAAGAAAGATGCTGCGTGTCTGGTTGTAGTCACGCAGCATCAAATTTTGGAAGGTTACGCGCATCGACTAACAACGGGGTAGCAGCCCGGGTGTCAATACAAAACTGGTCGGCGGTATTGGAACGTCCACCAATTTGCCTTTCCTGACTGCATTATATAAAACAAAAAAGCATATGTCAACAAAAATAAACAAAACAGAATAAAAATCAACTAAAATAAATCAAAAACATTAAGAAATATAAAAACAATATATTCCAAAAACAATTATGTCAATTCCAAGCGGTCATAAACTGCGTGTTTGGAGGCTGCGCCTTCAATATAGATATTGTCCTCATTCCAAGAAACAGTATAAGGAATATTAATCATTACATCATCACTGCATAAGCTAAGTTTGTGCAGGGGGTTGATTTTTTGGCTGTTGCCGTTAAGAAAATTAAGACTAAGGGCATCAGTGGTTTTACAGGAGCATAATTGCCCGGTCTGGTCCCAAACCAAAGAATTAAGGTCACCGGTAACTCCCAGCGGTTCAGTGTCAAACGCGGAGATACTGCCTAGGGGCGTTGTTATTTTTACAGGTGCGGCAGGTTCAATTGATTTCAAATTGCCGCTTTGGTAGAAACTGATGCCAATGCGTGTTTTTATCAATCCATGTGAAGTTTTGACTGATAATAAAGTGCCAGGGAAAAAGGTGACCGAGGCAATTTCGCCGGTTTCATAGAAATGCATGGTCATGATTTTGGCTTTGATTGTTCCGCAGGGCAGCTGACATTCTGTAATGGAGGCAAGCTCTGTTTCCTGCTGTTCTGACCAATAGCCGCCTAATTTGCCATTGAGATGGAAGAGACGGCAAGGTGTTCCTGATGGATAAAAAGTAAGATATTCACAGTAAAAGTCACCTACTGTAGTTTGTATCTTTGTTTGCTCTGCAAGATTAGCTGCTTGCAGCGAGCCGTCAGGATTAAATTTTGCAGAAGGTATATATTTTCTCCGTGGTGAGCTGAAGTCATGGGCCAGAAACAGTTTGCCGACGGTAGTGTTGAGCATAGATGGTTTATGAGCAAAGGCCGAGGCCAGGGAGCCATCCTTATGGTAAGTTTTTTCTCTACAATCTGCTAAAACACCATATTTTGTCGTAATATCCATTTTATCACTCCTTGCAGACTTTGTTTTTGATAGTGACAAGCAGTGCATCATCGGTTTTCTTCCTACTGATGTCATATTTTTCGGCATAGGAACCAACTTCAAGCCAGGGCGGAAGGTGTGATAGACGCACTGTCAGAGAGAAAAAAGGCGTGCTGTCAAAAAATGGCAGCAGCGCCTTTTTAGTAGTGATTTCAGGATTTTTGCTTTCTAAAAGCAGATAATCAAAATAATAACAACCAGGGCTTATTTCTGTTGGTGAGCGGGGGATAAGACTATCAGCAGCTAATTCATTTTTGTTGGTGTCAACATCCTTGACTATGTCATTCAGCAGGTTCTCACTGACAGATGGCGCTTCAAAGATCGCAAAACCCATTTTATCGAATATGTGATACGGGAGGCCGCTGATACTGGCAGACAGCAGAATCTTGCACTCGGGTAAGGCAGCAAGCAAAGCACGTATGCGCGTGCGCAATTCTTCAGTGTTTGTTACCTGTAGGTTAATTGGCAGCAGCTTTTCTGTTTGCCAGTTTTCCGAGGTTTTTTGCAGGATTTTGATATAAGCCGATTCGGGAAAAGGGCAGAGCCGGCTTTCACTGTTAATGGTCAAAGCAATTCTTTCAGTCATAAATATCCCCTCCAAAAATAAGAAGCTGTATTTTCTGGACTATTAACATGTGCATGATTATTTTGCTTACTATCATACTTCAATTATCCAGATAATACCATAAAAAACTGAAAAATGTTACAAAAATATTTAAAATTTCACAATTAAGACATAAATAGATTCAATTTCGGAATAAGAGATAAACTATATATGAGCAAAAATCTATTGACAAGGGAATTTTCTATATAGTAATATTTATCCAAGTTCTATTCACTGCAAAATATGCAGATGGTGGGTAAGGACGACTCGAAGCACGATGGCTAATACTTAATAAACTTTTGAAACTTCAAATGGTCTGTTTGTAGCAGCAGCGGACAAAGCAGTCTGATGACATGTTTGGCATGTCGCAGGCTGTTTTTTTATTACTTAATAACCAGAGGCTGAGAGAATAAACATTTTGGAGGGAATGGAAATGAGACAAGTAGCGATTTACGGCAAAGGCGGTATTGGAAAATCCACGACAACCCAGAATCTTAATGCAGGCTTGGCAACCATGGGCAAGAAAATCATGATTGTCGGCTGCGACCCAAAGGCAGACTCCACACGTTTGGTTTTGGGAGGCTTGGCACAGCAAACTGTTCTTGACACTTTGCGTGAAGCCGGTGATGATGTTGAACTCGATCTAGTATTGAAAGAGGGCTTTGGCGGTATCAAATGCGTTGAGTCAGGCGGTCCTGAACCAGGCGTTGGCTGCGCAGGCCGCGGTATTATCACTTCCATAAGCTTGCTGGAAAGATTGGGTGCTTATGAGAATGATCTGGATTATGTCTTTTACGATGTTCTGGGCGACGTTGTTTGCGGCGGTTTCGCAATGCCGATACGTGAAGGCAAGGCAAAAGAAATCTATATCGTTTGTTCCGGCGAAATGATGGCCTTGTATGCAGCTAATAATATCGCCAAAGGTATTACCAAGTATGCGCAAACCGGTGGCGTTCGCTTGGGCGGACTGATCTGCAACAGCCGTAAGGTTGACGGTGAAGCAGATTTGGTTGCTGCCGTAGCCAAAGAAATCGGTACTCAGATGATCCATTTTGTACCACGTGACAACATGGTGCAGCGTGCTGAAATTAATAGAAAAACTGTAATTGAATTTGATCCCACTTGCGGACAGGCGGATGAATACAGACAGCTTGCTTCCAAAATCGACGGTAATGATATGTTCGTGATTCCTAAACCGATGGAACAGGAAAGACTTGAACAATTGCTGATGGAATATGGAATTATGGGCTGATTTAACAAATGTACGCAAAGAGAGGGGCAGCATAGATATGATTATGATTCGTGCGGTCGTCAGACCGGAAAAATCCGCCTACGTTTTGTCCGAACTATATGACGCAGGCTATGTTGGCGTTACGAAGGAAGAAGTTTATGGCCGTGGCCGTCAAAAGGGCATTACGGTAGGAGAAGTACATTACGATGAAATTCAGAAAGAATTATTGATTATTGTGGCAGAAGACAAAGATAAAGATGACATTATTCGTATTATCTTAAAAACAGCTAAAACAGGCAATGGTAATTATGGCGATGGCCGTATCTTCGTTGTGGCAGTCGATGAAGCCTATACCATCAGCACCGGCAAACCAGGTTTGTGAGGGGGCGCTGAAAATGAAGGAAATCATGGCATTTATCAGGCTCAATAAAGTAAATGAAACGAAGAACGCTCTGGCCTTAGCTGGCTTGCCTTCCTTTACCTGCTCTAAGGGTGTTGGACGCGGCAGGAAACCTCTGGCCTCCATTGCTACCAAAGTAATCATGGCTAATGATGGCGAAGTTCCGGCCAATGAAATTGGTGAAAGTCTTGCGGAAAGTATCCGTCTTGTTCCCAGACGCTGTTTCTCTTTGGTCGTCGATGATGAAATTGTGCCCGTTGCGGTCAAGACAATTATCGAAGTCAATCAGACCGGCAATCCGGGCGATGGCAAAATTTTTGTTTTGCCAATCGGCATCGGATACAACATCAGAACCGGCAGCTCACAAGACAGAGAGTTTCATGAATAAGGAGGAGCGGGACTATGCAGGAACGCGATAAACTTTTAGATAAATATGCTGCGAAAGTATTTAAAAACCGCAAGGACCATATAGTGCAGCTTGAACAGGACGGCGTACCGCAGGAGATTACCGCAAACAGCAGAAGTGTTCCAGGCTTGATGGTGAACCGCGGCTGTTGCTATGCTGGCTGCAAAGGTGTTGTGCTGGGACCGCTTCATGATGTAGTGACAATTACGCATGGTCCTATAGGCTGTGGCTTCTATTCATGGGGAACACGCCGCAACAAAGCAAAAGCAGAAGATGGCAGAAACTTTATTCAATATTGTTTCTCAACAGATATGCAGGAATCAGACATCGTTTTTGGCGGTGAGAAGAAATTAAAAAAAGCAATTCAAGAAGCCGTTGAATTATTTCACCCCAGTTGTGTCATGATTTGCTCCACCTGCCCTATAGGTCTTATTGGTGATGACATCCAAGCCGTTGCCGAATGGGCAAAAGCCACCTTTGATATTCAGTGTGTAGCCTTCAGTTGTGAAGGTTATCGCGGCGTAAGTCAGTCGGCTGGTCACCATATTGCGAATAATGGTTTGATGAAACATATTATTGGCAGTGGTGATGCGGTGCCTCATTATGGAAAACACACTATTAATATTCTGGGTGAATATAACATTGGCGGTGATGGCTGGGAAACTTCCAGGGTTTTGAAGCGCATTGGCTATGAGGTACTCAATGTCTTTACCGGCGATGGCAGTTACGAAGGAATCAAAGACTCCCATATTGCTGATCTCAATCTTGTCATGTGTCACCGTTCCATCAATTATATTGCGGAAATGATGAAGACGAAATTTGGTATTGATTGGCTAAAGGTGAATTTCATCGGTGTAGAAGAGACTATTCGCAGTCTGCGAGAAATAGCCATGTACTTTGATGATCCGATCATCACAGCCAAAACTGAGGAAGTCATTGCGGATGAGTATGCTGCGATTGCCGGCGACATGGGCTTTTATAAAGAAAAGCTTACGGGAAAAACAGCAGGTATTTTTACCGGTGGCTCCCGCACACATCATTATCAGGCCTTGCTGAGTGATTTGGGTATCAAGACAGTTATTGGCGGCTATGAATTTGCGCATCGCGATGAGTATGAAGGGCGTGAAGTTATTCCCAGCATCAAACTTGACGCCGACAATAAAAATATCGAAGAAATAACTGTTGCCAAGGATGAGGCCAAGTATCGTCTCGTCATTGACCGGGAAAAATTCGAGGAATTGAAAGACAAGATAGAATTGGAAGAATATAAAGGCATGTTCCGTGATATGGGTGCAGGTACTATTACTGTGGATGATTTCAATCACTATGAAACGGAAAAAGTGATTGAGATGTTTAAACCGGATATCTTTTATTCGGGCATTAAAGATAAGTATGTAATTTTAAAAGCAGGCATACCTTCCAGACAGTTGCATTCGTACGACTACAGCGGCCCTTATTCTTGTTTTCAGGGTGCACTGAATTTTGCCAGAGATTCTTATATGGCAATTTATGCACCGGCATGGGGTCTCATCTCTGCTCCTTGGAAAACGACTTCTACCTTGATGGGTAAGATTGGAGGAGAGAAATAATGTTAGATCTTACACCTAAAGAAATTACTGAACGCGAAGCATTAAGGATCAACCCTTGTAAGACTTGCCAACCGGCAGGGGCAATGTATTGTGCACTGGGTGTTCATAAGTGCATGCCGCATAGCCATGGCTCGCAGGGCTGTGTTTCTTATCATCGCTCCGTGCTATCAAGACATTTTAAAGAGCCGGCTATTGCAACTACCAGTTCGTTCTCGGAAGGTGCCTGCGTATTCGGCGGCGGCAGTAATGTCAAAACGGCAGTAAAAAATATTTTTGATATTTACGATCCTGATATTATTGCCTGCCATACGACTTGTCTATCTGAAACCATTGGTGATGACCTGAACACCTATATTCAGCAAATGGATATACCGGCAGGCAAATTGGTCGTTCACTGCAATACGCCAAGCTATGTGGGCTCTCATATCAACGGCTTCTTCAATATGATGGCTGGCTTTATTGAATACCTGGCGGAGAAATCCGAGACTTGCAATGGTAAGATTGGCATTTTCCCTGGTTTTGTCAATCCAGGTGATATGCGCGAAATGAAGAAGATTGCCGGACTGCTGAAGGCAGACTATATTATGTTTCCGGACACAAGCGGCGTAATGGACGCGCCGATTACCGGCAGATATGATATGTACCCGAAAGGCGGCACTAAGATTTCTGAAATACGCGAACTCGGAGCTGCCAGAAAGATAATTGCACTTGGCGAGATAACGGAGCAAGAACCTTGTATGGTTCTGAAGCGTAAAACCGGCGTTGACTCAGATATACTTCCGCTTCCAATCGGCATAGCTAATACGGATGAGTATGTGATGGCACTCGCACGTTTGACGCATGCGGAAGTGCCCTATGCACTGGAAGAAGAACGCGGGCAAATTGTTGATATTATGCTTGATGCCTCCGCCCATCTCTTTGGGAAAAAGGCAGCAATCTATGGCGATCCTGATACTGTTTTGGGCATTGCCGCCTTGGTCCTGGAAATGGGTATGATACCAAAATATCTGCTTACCGGCACGCCAATGGATTCCTTCAACAAAAAAGCTGCTGCTTTGCTGGAGAAATACGGTGTTGCCGAGCAATGCAAAGTTAAAGCTAACGGGGATCTGTTTGAGCTGCATCAATGGATAAAAAACGAAACTGTTGATGTTTTAATCGGTACAACTTATGGCAAACAAATTGCCAAAGCCGAGGATATTCCGCTGGTACGTGCCGGCTTCCCGGTATTAGACCGCCATGCACACTCCTTGCAGCCTATCGTTGGTTACAAAGGAGCCCTGCGTCTGGTTGAAATGATTTTGAACGCTATTCTTGATAAGCAAGATCGCGTTTGTGCTGATGAAGATCTGGAAATAGTGCTTTAATTTAAGAGAAATTATAACAAGGAACTTTTGCTTACGATGTGGTATGCATTGAGGCAGGAGTTCCTTTGTTATCTCTAAGCAGCAGGCAAAGGAGTTGTTATTATGACAGCAGACATTTTGGAAGAGAGAAAGAAGTCTATTATCAGCAGTGATTTTTGCTGTCATGGTGACGGCGGCGGCATCAGTTGCGAAAAAGCCAGCGTTTCGGGTTCCGTAAGTCAAAGGGCTTGTGTTTATTGCGGAGCACGTGTTGTCTTAAACCCTATTACTGATGCTTTTCATATTATTCACGGGCCAATAGGCTGTTCCAGCTATACGTGGGACATTAGAGGCAGCCTGACCAGCGGCAGCGATTTGTTCCGCAATAGTTTTTCTACAGATTTGAAAGAACGCGATATTATTTTTGGCGGTACCAAAATACTGGAAGCTGCTATTGATGAAGTTGTGGCGAAACACGCCGCGAAACTCATCTTTGTCTACGCGACCTGCATAGTTGGCGTTATCGGTGATGACATTGAAGCTGTTTGCAGAGCGGCTGAGGCAAAATACAATATTTTGGTGGTTCCGGTTAAAGCTCCCGGTTTTTCCGGCACCAAAAGTCAAGGCTACAAACTGGCCTGTGACGCCATTATGAAAGTTATTATGCCTGCCTTTGACGGTAGCAAAATACCAGGCAGCATCAATATATTAGGAGATTATAATCTCTCCGGTGAAATGTGGATCATGCAGGGATATTTTAAAAAACTGGGTATCAAAGTCAATGCCACCATCACTGGCGATGCTTCGCTAGAGACCTTGCAAACCGCATCAAAATCAGTCCTGAATATCGTGCAATGCGCAGGTTCCAGCACCTACCTGGCTAAAAGGATGGAAGAGGAATGGGGGATACCCTTTATCAAGGTCAGCTTCTTTGGCATTGAAGACACCAGTAATTCTCTGCTGCGCGTAGCAGAGGCTTTAGGTGACGAAGCGGTTATAAAGAAGGCAGAGGCAATGACTAAAATAGAAAGTGCCAAGCTGCAGGGATTTTTAGCTAAATACAAACCCAAACTGGCAGGTAAGAAAGCAGCAATCTATGTTGGCGGCGGCTTTAAGGCTATTTCACTGATTCGGCAGTTTAATGAACTGGGTATAGAAACAGTTGTAGTCGGTACCCAGACCGGACAGAAGGAAGAATACGATATCATCAGACAACTCAGCAGCCCAGGTACAATCATCATGGATGATGCCAATCCTTCGGAACTGGAATCGTTTATGAAAGAGAAAAAAGCAGATATTTTGGTGGGCGGCGTAAAAGAGCGACCATTGGCTTACAAATTAGGAGTAGCGTTTTGCGATCACAATCACGAACGGAAACATGCACTGTCAGGCTATGAGGGCGTCGTGAATTTTGTTGAGGAAATTAATCTGAGCATTAACAGTCCTGTCTGGGAATTGTTAGCTTGAAGCAAAGAGAGGGTCGCTGACTATGAGTATGAATCTCGTTAATCTAAACGTTAATCCTTGTAAAATGTGCATGCCGATGGGGTCAGTCACGGCCTTATTTGGCATCAGACATTCTATGAGTATTTTACATGGGTCACAGGGCTGCGCCACTTATATCCGCAGGCACATGGCCACACACTATAATGAACCGATCGACGTGGCTTCCTCCGCTCTCACGGAACAAGGAACTGTATTTGGCGGTGCCGATAACCTTCTTCAAGGTATTAGAAACGTCATCAAGGTATATAATCCAGAACTTATTGGTATTTCCACAACCTGCCTGGCAGAAACAATCGGCGAAGACGTAAAAGGAATTATCCATCGTTTTTACGCCGAAAATCCTGATGAAAAAGTAAAAATAATCCATGTTTCGTCAAGTGGTTATGCCGGAACCCAATACGAAGGATTCTTTCGTGCCTTGCACTCGGTTTTGGCGCAAACACCCATGCAGGAAGCAAAAAATAAAAAAATAAATATCATCACAGGACAAATCTCACCGGCAGATACCAGATGGTTGAAAAGCATTCTGGAACAAAGCGGCTTAGAATACATTTTACTGCCGGATTTAGCAGATAATCTCGATGGTGGCTATAATCCGGAATACAGCCGCTTGCCAGAAGAGGGTACAACGCTGGCAGAAATCAGCCAGATGGGTGGAGCTTGCTTTACCCTGGAATTGACCAGCTTCGTTGAAGATGCATATTCACCTGCAAAATATTTGTCAGATACTTATGGCGTACCTTACAAGAGATTATCCTTGCCGGTGGGTTTAAAAGCGACCGATGCTTTGCTGGAGGAACTGCTGAAGCTGGGTGGAGTCAGAATTCCTGCGGTTGAAGCAGAGCGCAGGCGATACCTTGATGCCTTAGTCGATGCTCATAAATACAGCGCTTTGGGGCGGGCCGTGATTTTTGGCGAGCCTGACACAGTAAAAGCTATTACTGATTTGTGCTGTGAAAGTGGTATTGTCCCAGTAGCTGTAACTACCGGCAGTGAATGTTCGAGCTTAAAAGCCGTATTGCAGGAAAAGGTGCAAAAGGCTTGCGACAGGCTGCTTGTGGAAAAAAGTTTCATTGTTGATGATGCTGATTTTGACAAGATTGAAGAGCTGGCAGCCGCAACAAAAGCCAATGTAATGATTGGCAATGGCGACGGACGGCGCGTTGCTGCTAAATTGGGCCTTGATCTTATTCGGTGCGGATTCCCGATTCATGATCAGGTCGGCGGCCAAAGAGTCCGCATGCTTGGCTATGAAGGTTCATTGGATATGCTGGATAAAATAAATAATGCACTCTTGCTGCAGGTGAGCAGAAACTTCAAGAGTGATAATTATGCCAAATATTATGCAGGCAGCGAATTTGGCGGCGATGGCGAAAAGCTGGCAAACCAGGAGGTTAAGATGCAGCAAAATTCATTAAGCAAAGAAGAGGCGCATGCCATCAATAGCGATAAAACAAAAACCCATCCTTGTTATAACTGTGGTGCTGGGCAGTTCGGCCGCATTCATCTGCCGGTTGCGCCTAAATGTAATATTCAGTGCAATTATTGCCTGCGTAAATATGACTGTCCTAATGAGAGCAGACCCGGTGTGACGACAGAAGTGCTTGGGCCGCAGGAAGCTTTGGCTAAATATCTTTATGTCAAAGAAAGAGTGCCTAACCTGACGGTTGTCGGGATAGCCGGACCTGGGGATGCCTTGGCGAATTTTGAAGAAACAAGAGAAACCTTGAAGCTGATTCGTGAGCAAGATCCTGATGTTACATTTTGTCTTTCAACTAATGGGCTGATGCTGCCGACTTATGCGCAGGAACTCGTTGACCTTGGCGTATCGCATGTTACTGTCACTATTAACGCAGTCGATCCGGTGATCGGTGCCAAGATATACCATCATATTAATTTTCTGGGACAGACTTACACAGGTGAAGCGGCTGCCGGCATCCTTCTTGGCAACCAGCTCAGCGGTTTGAAATATCTGACAGACAGAGGCGTAATCTGCAAGGTAAATATCGTGATGCTGAAGGGTATTAACGACGCTCATATCGAAGAAGTTGTCAAAACGGTACGCGACCTACACTGTGAGATAACCAATATCATGCAAATGATACCGGTACAAGGCAGTATCTTTGAGAATATGCCCCTTGTAAGCAACAAAGAAGTAATGGAGATGCGTACAAAATGTGGTGAACATCTCAAGCAAATGCTGCACTGCAAACAATGCCGTGCCGACGCTATTGGTACTCTTGGCAATGATATTTCACTGGAGTTCCGCAGCTGTCACAAGGTTGAAGAGCAAAAACAGGAGCGCGAAGTGCAGAGAGTTGCCGTGGCAACGAGCAGTGGTATCCTGGTCGATCAGCACTTTGGTCATGCCAAAGAATTCTATATTTATGAAAGCGATGGCATCAAGGTTAAATTTATCGAAAAAAGACAGGCAATTGCATACTGTACAGGGCAAAGTGAATGTGATGATGGTAAAGATGACAAGATAGAAAATATCATCAGCTCAATCAAAGACTGCGGCACTGTCCTGGCCTTGCGGATCGGTTCATCACCGAGTAAAAGATTGGCGGCAATCGGCATTCGTTCCATTACAACCTATGACCGCATTGAAGATGCAGTCAAAAAAGCAGCTGGAAAATAAGGGCGGTGGCAACATGCAGATCTATGACTGTACTCTGTGTTTGATACCTGATAATTGCAAACAGGAATTGTTTGCAGAGCTCTACAAAGCGCTTTGCGAATTGCCTATTATTGTCGAATATCCGCTTCAAGCAGAAGAATTATTGGAAAAAGCCGGAACTTTGTACCTGAACAGCAAACCAATCAATGTGCTGCCACCTCAAGATACTTTGCCGCTGCCTCTTTTTGGCGAAGCGAAAGAGTTGGCTGGAAGAATTCTGTTTCCGTTTGATGATTTAGGCATCGCAGGTGCAGCGGTCTTAAGTGAACTTGAAGCAGACGGCGCGGTCAGGACAGCTTTTGGCGGACTGCACAATACCGCCGCGACAGAAGAAGTGCTTATGGCTTTATATGTAACGGACAGATTACCTTCAAGGACGGTAGATTTTGCTGTAATGCGCCAAATAGCAGCGCTGTGGCAAGATTTGACCGGTAAAAAGATATCGGCACATAAACCAATTATCGGGCATGAGATTTTTGCAGTGGAATCAGGAGTTCATGTTGATGGCATCCTGAAAAATCCTGAGTTATATGAACCCTTTTCTCCTGAAGTAGTCGGCATGAAACGCAAGATCGTGCTGGGGAGCCACAGCGGTCATGTTTCGATACGCGAAAAGCTGAAGGAATACAACATTTACTGCAGCGAAGAAATGATTGACGGACTTTTGACTTATGTACAGACAGAAGGGCGACGCCTGAAACGACACCTCACCGACGAGGAATTTTTGACGGCTCTGGGGGAAGGATATGCGAAACGAAGTTCAGATAGTAGATACAACTTTGCGTGATGGAGCTCAAAGTCCTGGCATCGCTTTTACAGAAGAAGAACGTTTGGATATAGCGATGATTTTAGACAAATGTGGCGTCAAAATTATTGAGGCAGGTATTCCGGCAATGGGACCGGCTGAACAAAAAACCATCCTGAAGATAAAACGATGTTGTTCAAAGGCGAAAATAGCTGTTTGGAACCGTTTGGTGCCAAACGACATCAGAGCATCCTTTGAATGCTTGCCTGATATTATTCACATCAGCGTTCCTGTATCAGACAATCAGATACAATACAAATTGAAAAAAAGTCGTAGTGAAGTCAAAAAAGCATTGCTTGAGTGCGCCTACTTAGCAAAATGTTATGGCTATCCTATCAGCGTAGGATTTGAAGATGCCTCACGAGCAGACGAGGCTTTTCTGGCGGAATTTATTGTGCTATTGAATGAGTATAATCCTGTACATATTCGTTATGCGGACACTGTGGGTATCTTGACACCAACGCTGACTTTTGAAAAAATCAGACGCCTGCGATACTTTTGCCCCTATAGTATAGAATTTCACGGGCATAATGATTTGGGACTGGCTGCAGCCAATACACTTGCTGCTGTGCAAGCCGGAGCTGTCTTGGCGGATACTACGATCATGGGTATTGGTGAACGAGCTGGCAACTGCGATTTTTTGCAAATGGTCAGATTACTAAATGATTTGAACAACTGCGGCATATCCATTAAGGAAGCTGCAGCTGCTCAAGATAAATTAAAAAAATATGTATCTGATGAATGGAGGAATGAACGATGAATTTCAATCTTAAAATTCTTTTAACAGGTTTATTATCTCTGGGTATCATGCTTGCCGGCTGCGGCGGCGAGAAAAAAGAAGCGGCAAAGACTGCCGCCCCGGTGGAACTGCATGTATCAGCAGCCGCAAGTATGACTGATGCCATGAAGGAGATCGCTGATGATTATCAAAAGAAAAATCCCGGTGTGAAGCTGGTCTTTAATTTTGCAGCCAGCGGAGAATTACAGCAAGCAATTGAACAAGGAGCACCGGTGGATATCTTTATTTCAGCTGCGCAAAAACAGATGGATGCCTTGGACAAAGGCGGCTTGCTGGCAGAAGGAACACGCAAAGATTTGTTGGAAAACAAAGTCGTGCTAATTGTGCCGAAAGATAGCAAAGCAGCTTTAACGAAGTTTGAAGATGTTTTAAAAGATGATGTGAAGAAAATTGGTCTTGGTGAACCAAAAGGCGTCCCAGTCGGGCAGTATTCCGAAGAAATCTTTGGCAAGCTTGGCATCTTGGATCAAGTGAAGGCGAAAGCAGTCTATGGTTCCAATGTGCGCCAGGTACTCAGCTGGGTTGATACTGGCGAAGTTGATGCCGGCGTAGTATACGCCACTGATGCCGCAATTTCCAAAGGCAACAAAGTAATTTGTACTGCTCCTGAAGGCAGCCATAAACCCGTAATTTATCCGATGGCAATCATAAAAAGTACCAAACAAGCAGAAGCAGCGAAAGCTTTTGCGGCTTATATGGCAGGCGCTGATGGTAAAAAAGTATTCGAAAAATACGGCTTTGCCGTGAAATAACGCTATGGACAGCACACTCTTCACTCCAATCTGGATTTCTATCAAAACAGCCTTGCTGGCAACAGTGATTACTTTCTTTCTGGGTATCTATGCGGCAGTATATGTTATCAGGGTAAAACACTATCAAGGATTTTGGGATGGACTGTTTACCTTGCCAATGGTTTTGCCGCCTACCGTAGTTGGTTTTTTCCTGCTGCTGTTATTAGGTAAGAATAGTTTTGCAGGTAAGTTCTTTGCCTTGTTTGACTATAATTTCATTTTTTCCTGGGAAGCAACTGTCGTTTCTGCCGTTGTTGTCTCTTTTCCTTTGATGTATCGGACGGCAAGAGGTGCCTTTGAACAGCTGGACAATAATATCATCTACGCCGCAAGAATCTTGGGAATCTCTGAATGGAAAATCTTTTGGCGCGTGATGCTCCCCAATAGCTTTTATGGCATTATGGCAGGCGTCGTACTTGCCTTTACCAGAGCCTTGGGAGAATTCGGCGCGACAATCATGGTGGCAGGCAATATACCAGGCAAGACGCAAACTATTTCAACAGCAATATATACTGCGGTCCAGGCCGGTGACTATGAGCTTGCCTACAAGTGGGTAAGCGTAGTGGTGTTCATTTCTTTCGCTGTGATACTAATGCTTAACAGCTGGCTTGCCAAACAAGGGAAAAACCCTGCATATATAAGCCGGAAAGCGGGGTGAGAGCTGGATGCTTGATGTTGATTTCACAAAAAAACTAGGTGAGTTTGAGTTAAGGGTCAAGTTTTCTCTGACCAACGAAAAATTAGCAATTCTTGGTGCTTCCGGCTGTGGGAAAAGCATGACCCTGAAATGCATTGCCGGTATTGAAACGCCGGACAGCGGTCGCATCGTCCTGAATGACAGAGTTCTCTATGACAGCAGTAAAAAAATTAATCTGCCGCCACAGAAACGCAGAGTGGGCTACCTCTTTCAAAACTATGCCTTGTTTCCCAATATGACCGTGGCACAGAATATAGGTTTTGCCTTAGAAGGAAAAACTGACGGAACTAATATTGTAAAAGAGTTCATGCAAAAGCTAAGGCTGCAGGGACTGGAAAACAAATACCCCGCCCAACTCAGCGGTGGGCAGCAGCAACGTACAGCCCTGGCCAGGATGTTAGCACTTGATACAGAAATGATCATGTTTGACGAACCGCTTTCGGCTTTGGACAGCTTCCTGAAATGGGAACTGGAGCAGGAACTGCTGGATATTTTTGGTACTTTCGACAGACCGATTCTTTATGTCTCACACGATAGAGGAGAAGTCTTCCGTTTGTGTGATGATATTGTCATTCTGGATAAGGGCGAAATTGTCAGTAACAGCACAAAACATGAGCTGTTTGAAAACCCGCGGACAGTAACGGGAACCATTCTGACAGGCTGCAAGAATATCTCGCCGGCTTTTTGCAGAGGCAATGGCATAGCGATAGCGGAAGCATGGGGAGTAGGTTTTAAAATTCCGCAAGGCATGGATGCAGAGAAGATTAGATTTGTCGCAGTACGTGCGCACCTGATGCAGCCAGGCTCGGAGTATGAGAACGTATTCAACGCACAAATGGTCAACGTCATCGAAGATGTCTTTAATTGGATAGTGGTGTTGAAGCTTTCGCCACAGGCAAAGAAAACCTTCAGATGGGTTGTCAGTAAAAAAGAAATTGCTAGTCTGCAAGCCGGAACGAATATAACCGTGGGAATAAACTCTGAACAAGTAATCTTTTTGGAGAGTTAAAAATGGATAAAAGAGCAAAACAGAGAAGCCTGTCGCAAAAATGCGACAGGCTTCTCTGTATAATAATATAATTTTATGCTTATAAAACAAAAATGTCAAAAATGTTATTTGAAAGTGACAATAAAATGGACAAGTGATTTTTGACAGTATATTTTTGGCAGGAATAAAAAAGATAGTGTCGAAAGCTCTAAATGTTGTTTGATTGTAAGAGAAGAAACATTAATGTGTATCGGGGTTGATAATGTGTTCGTAGGACATAAAAGTGAGGACGGAAGTTTTTTTAAAAATAAATTTTACATAAAAAGTAAAAAAGACAAAACACTTAGTTTTGCCTTAATCACTATTATTTATACTATTTCAATCCACATTGGTTGATGTTCTTTCCAATGACTATAGAATATACTAGCATGGAGAAAAAGAAAAATCAAATTAAAATATTTTTTGTAATTCTAAATAGTTGACATTTTTATATTGCTGTAATAATATGAAGTAAACAATCTAATACTATTATTTATACTGAATAAATTAAATAGGTGGTAATTAAATGAATTATATAGCACATATCCGAAAGAAGGATGGACGACAACAATTATTAAGAGATCATCTGTTAGGATGTATGAAAATTGCAGAAAAACTTGGCGATAAGTTGCATTTGCCACATTTGACAGGGCTTGCAGCCTTGCTTCATGATTTTGGCAAATTTGACTCTAAGTTCCAGAAATACCTACGGGAAGCAGTAGCAAATCCGGGTAGCGTGAAACGAGGCAGCGTAGATCATTCTTCTGCCGGTGGCAGGCTACTGTATCGGAATCTCCACATAAACATCAATAATAATCCAGTAGAAAAATTGGCTGCGGAAATAGTGGGTAATGCTATTATTTCTCATCACAGTTCGCAAGGATTACAGGATATGTTAGCACCGGATTTGAAGTCGGATTATTTGCAACGCGTTGAAGAGAAGCTTCTGGATAATTTCGATAATGTTTGCGCATGTTTTTTTGCTGAAGTGATGTCCGAAGAAAAATTTATGAAATATGTGCAGCAGGCAATTAAAGAACTAGAAAGCTATTTGGTCAAAAATAAAGAAACGGTTTTTACCTATAATCTGTTCTTTATGAATAAGTTTATCTACAGCTGTTTGATTGATGCAGATCGCATTAATACTATGCTTTTTGAAGAAGCAAAAGAATTAGTGCCAAATGTTAACAGCAATGTACTATTTGCTGGTTATTATGATAAATTGATAGATCATTTAGCTGGTTTTAATCAAGGAAAAATAGCAATATCAAGAATAGACCGTTTAAGAGCAGAGATGTCAGAGCAATGTGATGCCTTTGCGAAAAAAAACACAGGTATTTATACTCTCTCAATTCCTACAGGCGGAGGTAAGACTCTTGCTAGTTTGCGGTTTGCTCTGAAACATGCAAAAGATAAAGATAAAGAACGGATTATCTACATAGTTCCGTATACAACGATATTAGATCAAAACGCTAAAACAGTGCGAGATATTCTTCAGGATGATGTAAATATTTTAGAGCATCATTCTAATG